>NZ_JANIAG010000319.1:0-2623 GCF_028682155.1 Pseudomonas sp. 39004 | reverse complement strand
GTGATATCGGCGGGCCAACCCATGGCGGACATTGATTCCCCACCATCGGCTGGCGTTTCGTCAATAAACTGATGCAGGCGCAGTACGGCATCGACTCGATGCCCGAGACCGCCGAGAATGTCGCCGCGCAGTTCGCTATTTCGCGCGAAGACCAGGACGCCTTCGCCTTGCGCAGCCAGCACAAGGCGGCGGCCGCCCAGGCCCGGGGCCGGCTGGCACGGGAGATCGTGCCGGTCGAGATCGCCCAGCGCAAAGGCCCGGCCAAGCGTGTCGAGCATGATGAGCACCCGCGCGCCGACACCACCCTGGACCAGTTATCCAGGCTCGGCACGCCGTTCCGTGAAGGCGGCAGCGTGACAGCAGGCAACGCTTCGGGCGTCAACGACGGTGCTTGCGCCTTGCTGCTGGCCAGCACTGATGCGGCCCGCCGCCATGGCCTGAAGCCGCGCGGCCGGGTCCTCGGCATGGCCGCCGCTGGGGTCGAACCGCGCATCATGGGCATCGGCCCGGTCCCGGCGACCCGCAAGGTACTCGCGCAAGCCGGCCTGAGCCTGGCCGACATGGACGTCATCGAGTTGAACGAGGCATTTGCGGCCCAAGGCCTGGCGGTGCTGCGCGAGCTGGGCCTGGCTGACGACGACAAGCGCGTCAACCCCAATGGCGGCGCTATCGCCCTGGGGCATCCGCTGGGCATGAGCGGCGCACGGCTGGTGACCACCGCCCTGCACGAGTTGGAAGAATGCGGCGGCCGCTACGCCTTGTGCACCATGTGCATCGGCGTTGGCCAAGGCATTGCCCTGGTCATCGAGCGCCTCTGAGCACATCAGACCAATGGCCTGAGACTGAACACGACACGGGCAGTATGCTGCCCGCATGACACTCAAGGCCTTAGCGCCTACGTACAAGAACAATTCGAGTGAAGCCATGAACATGTACCACGATGCCGAACGCGCCCTGCTTGACCCAATCGAGACCGCCAGTGTCGACGAGCTGCGCCAGCACCAGCTGGACCGCCTGCGCTGGAGCCTGAAGCACGCCTACGACAATGTACCGCTGTACCGCCAGCGTTTCGACGAGTGCGGTGCCCACCCTGACGACCTTACCGCGCTGGAAGACCTCGCCAGGTTTCCCTTTACCGGCAAGAACGACCTGCGCGACAACTACCCCTATGGCATGTTCGCCGTGCCCCAGGAAGAGGTGGTGCGCCTGCACGCCTCCAGCGGCACCACGGGCAAGCCGACCGTGGTCGGTTATACCCAGAACGACATCAATACCTGGGCCAACGTGGTCGCCCGTTCGATCCGCGCGGCCGGCGGCCGCAAGGGCGACAAGGTGCACGTGTCCTATGGCTATGGCCTGTTCACCGGCGGCCTGGGCGCGCACTACGGTGCCGAACGGCTGGGTTGCACGGTGATCCCCATGTCGGGCGGCCAGACCGAGAAGCAGGTGCAACTGATCCGCGACTTCCAGCCTGACATCATCATGGTCACGCCCTCGTACATGCTCAATCTGGCTGACGAGATCGAACGCCAGGGCATCGACCCGCACGACCTCAAGCTGCGCCTGGGGATCTTCGGCGCCGAGCCGTGGACCGACGAGTTGCGCCGCTCGATCGAGCAGCGCCTGGGCATCAATGCCCTGGATATCTATGGCCTGTCGGAGATCATGGGGCCAGGGGTGGCCATGGAATGCCTGGAAACCAAGGACGGGCCGACCATCTGGGAAGACCACTTCTACCCCGAGATCATCGACCCGGTCAGCGGTGAGGTGTTGCCGGACGGGCAGCTGGGCGAACTGGTGTTCACCTCGTTGAGCAAAGAAGCGCTGCCAATGATCCGCTACCGCACCCGCGACCTGACACGCCTGTTGCCGGGTACGGCGCGGCCGATGCGGCGGATCGGCAAGATCACCGGGCGCAGTGACGACATGCTGATCATCCGCGGGGTCAACGTGTTCCCCACGCAGATCGAAGAGCAGGTGCTTAAAATAAAACAGCTTTCAGAGCTGTATGAGATACACCTGTATCGCAATGGCAACCTGGACAGTGTCGAGGTGCATGTGGAGCTGCGTGGCGAATGCCAGGTACTCGACGAGGCGCAGCGCAAATGGGTGGTGGCTGAGTTGAGCAAGCAGATCAAGACCTACATCGGCATCAGCACCCAAGTGCGGCTGCAGCCTTGCGGCACGCTCAAGCGCTCCGAAGGCAAGGCATGCCACGTTTACGACAAGCGCTTGGCTGGCTGATCGTTCAGCGCTGAATCCTTTTTCCCCGGGGCCACCAGGTGCTTGGCTTGGCATTTTCAGCGCCTATCAGATCGAGCGCCGCCCGCGCGGCGCATCGCGAGCGAAGCTCGCTCCTACATTTGTTTCGGGCCAGTTATTCCTGAGGGATTGGCGCGCGGCCCCTTGGTGCCTGTCCCGATATCGCGTCGGACAAACAAGGCGGTCGCGCGCGCTGGCACAGGCGTGACTGGCCCGAAACAAATGTAGGAGCGAGCTTCGCTCGCGATGCGCCGCGCGGGCGGCGCTCGATCTCCTCCCCGCCTCCAAACCCAAGACAGGCACCTAGCCGCCATCACCCTATCCCCCGACAAGCACCTAGCAACCGCTCCGGGCGCTTCTT
>NZ_JANIAG010000318.1:0-2649 GCF_028682155.1 Pseudomonas sp. 39004 | reverse complement strand
CGACGCTCTTCCGATCTGGTCCATGTAGGAGCGGGCTTGCCCGCGATGCTTTTGCAAGGACAAAACACTTCACAGAGAAAACCTTATACAATATGGGCCTTTTCAACCGCCTGTCTGTTTAAGGAACCGAAGTGAGCACTTTGCCGCCCTGCCCCAAATGCAATTCCGAATACACCTACGAGGATGGCACCCAGCTGATCTGCCCCGAGTGCGCGCACGAGTGGTCGGCCAACGGCGAAGCCGAAGCCGCCAGCGATGACGCGGTGAAAAAGGATTCGGTCGGCAATGTGCTGCAGGACGGCGACACCGTCACCGTGATCAAGGACCTCAAGGTCAAGGGCTCGTCCCTGGTGGTCAAGGTCGGCACGAAGGTCAAGAACATCCGCCTGTGCGACGGCGACCACGACATCGATTGCAAGATCGACGGCATCGGCGCCATGAAGCTGAAGTCCGAGTTCGTGCGCAAGGTCTGACCCTCGGGTGCGACGGGGCTACCTTTCTGGTGGCCCTGACAGATCCTGCAACAGGGTCACTGCACCATTCGGCAAAAATACGCCAATAGACCCTTGCTATTTTGATAATAAGAATTATTCTCATTGGAACTGCTATCCAAGGAGAATAGCCATGACCTATCTGATCGACGCCTGGCTGGACCGCCCTCACCCTTACCTGCGCATCTTGCATCGCGAGACCGGCGAAGTGTGCGCGGTACTTGAAGAAGAAGCCCTTGATGAACTGCGCGACCAGGGCGACCTGGACATGAGCGGGCTGAATTCGAGTGAACCTGGGGTGCTCAAGGAGCTGGTGCGAAATTTGTTTCTGTTCTGCTATGCGCGGGCGTTGCGCCCTGGGGGGACGGATTGGAACTGAGGCCGGCTAAGCCGGCCCCATAGGCATTACAGAACGTCGAGCAGCTCGACGTCGAACACCAGTACGCTGTGCGGCGGGATGCTGCCAACGCCTTGGGCGCCGTAGGCCAGCTCGCTCGGCACGTACAGGCGCCATTTGCTGCCAGCGTTCATCAGCTGCAGGGCTTCGGTCCAGCCAGCGATCACGCCGCCTACCGGGAATTCAGCCGGCTGGCCACGCTCGTAGGAGCTGTCGAACACGGTGCCATCGATCAGGGTGCCGTGGTAGTGGGTACGCACGTTGCTTTCGCGGGTCGGCTTGGCGCCTTCACCTGCGGTCAGCACTTCGAACTGCAGGCCCGAAGCCAGAGTGGTGATGCCTTCGCGCTTGGCGTTTTCGGCCAGGAATTCCTTGCCGGCGCCAGCTGCTGCTTCGGCCTTGGCTGCTGCCTCGGCTTGCATGATGTCGCGGATGACCTTGAAGCTGGCCGACAGGTCGGCTTCGCTGACGCGGCTGTCGGCGCCGTTGAAGGCGTCGGTCAGGCCGGCCAGGATGGCGTCCAGGCTGACACCTGGTGGTGGGTTGTCACGCAGTTGGCCACCCAGCTGACGGCCGATGCCGTAGCTGACGCGGGTTTCGTCGGTAGACAGGTTGAGTTCGGACATTGTCGTGCTCCACTGCAGGGCGCAGTGAAGCCGCGCCCTTGATGAAAAGGGCGAGCAGCCTAGCACACTGGGGCGCCTGGAGCAGCTACCAGGCCGAACGCTGGGAAATCGGTACTTTCAGGTCTTCTTCGGGGTGCGTGCCCATGCCGCACATTTCGTCCTGCACTGACCAGTGCAACAGGTTTAGCGACAGCAATGGAAGGGCTTTGAGCAGGTCACGCGCTTCTTCCACGGAGTGCACGCGCAAGCGTTGCCCGCGGCTGTCGGAAAGCGGATGCGCACGGCCCTTGACCCGGGCCTCAAGCAGGTAATCACCACCTTCGATGGCGATCAGGTTGAGTTCGTCGACATGGCCAACCCTGGCCTCGGTATTGAGCTGATGCAGGTTCATGAGAGCACCTCGCAGCGGGAACCGCATGAGTGCTCATTTTTTGTACAGGGCCAGGGAATACACAAGATAAAACTGACGCCACTCGTCAGTTTTACCCAATCAGGCGGGCTCAGTGCTTGGTGAGCTTGTCCAGGTAACCCATGCAGAAGGCCGACACCACGAAGGTCATGTGGATGATCACGTACCACATCAGGTAGTCGGTGGAGATGTTCTGTGCGTCCATGAACACGCGCAGCAGGTGAATCGACGAAATGGCCACGATCGATGCAGCAACTTTCATCTTCAGCGAAGATGAGTCCATCTTGCCGAGCCAGTTGAGTTTCTCTTTGCTGTCGTCAATGTCCAGTTGCGAGACGAAGTTCTCGTAGCCGGAAATCATCACCATCACCAGCAGGCCACCCACCAGCGACATGTCGATCAGCGACAGGATCACCAGAATCAGGTCGGCTTCGCTCAGGGCAAATACATTGGGCAGGACGTGAACGACTTCCTGGAAGAACTTCAGGGCCAGGGCCAACAGCCCGAGGGACAAGCCGAAGTAGATAGGGGCGAGCAGCCAGCGCGAGGCATACATCGCATTTTCGAGAATACGTTCCATGGAGGGTAGGGACTCGTCAGGTGACTAAAAAAGCGACGGCGAGTATAGCCAGCCACCTGCTGCAGCAAAAGCCCGGCTCCGCTGCGCAGCCCAATCGCGACACAAGGCCGCTCCCACAGAGGTCGGTGGGTGCGGCCAGATCGGAA
>NZ_JANIAG010000317.1:0-2652 GCF_028682155.1 Pseudomonas sp. 39004 | reverse complement strand
CCGCTCCTACATTTGTTTCGGGCCAGTGAGGCCAGTGGCATTTGCGCGCGACCGCCTTGTTTGTACGACGCGATATTGAGGGGGGCACCAAGGGGCCGCGCGCCAATGCCCCAGGAATAATTGGCCCGAAACAAATGTAGGAGCGGCCTTGCGTCGCGATGCGCCGCGCGGGCGGCGCTCGATCTCACAGGCGCTGAAAATGCCAAGCCTGGCACCTGCGGCGCTCGATCTCACAGACGCTGAAAATGTCGTGGCAAACACATGGCACCCCCTCAATACCCTCAAGCCATGCGCCCCCTCAAACCGCCTCAACACGCGCCCAATACCGGCTGAACCGACGAACACGCACGGGCAAGGTAGTCGTGAGGTTATCCAGCACAGTGTCGATATTGCCCAAATGAAAAGCCCCAGACAGCCGCAGCTCACTGACCGCCTCATCACACCCAAGGTGCCCAGGCCGATAGCGTTGCAATTCGCTGACAACATCGCCAAGGCGCCAGTCATCCACCAGCAGCATGTCGCGGGTCCAGGCGTCAGGCAGCGCGGTGGCGGGCTGCACCACCCCTACGCCATCGGCGCGAAAACTCAGTTGCTGGCCGGCCTCGACGCGCGTTGCGGCCAACGCATGCGCGCTGCGCACCTCCACGGCATGCTCCAGCACACAGACCCGGGTGCTGTCGGCATCGCTGCGCACGGTGAACCGGGTGCCCAGGGCACGGATGCTGCCTTGATCGGTATGCACGATGAACGCTCGGGCCTGCTCGTCGCGGGCAGTTTCTACCGCTATTTCACCGTCCAACAGGTGCAATGCGCGCCATTGGGCGCTGTAGCGGATATCCACCGCCGTGGCCGTGTTCAACTGCAAGCAGCTGCCATCCTGCAAGCGCAGCGAACGGCGCTCGCCAACCCCTGTGCGCTGGTCGGCCATCAACCGCGCAACGCCCCCCTCGTTCCAGGCCAGCCCCCCTGCCCCGCCCGCCGCCAGCACGATCGACATCACCTTGAGCACCTCGCGGCGCTTGGCCCTGGCACTGCTCAGGGTCGGGCGGGCGATGCCCGGTGCCACCTGCTCGAACGTGCCCTGCAAGCGCGCCAGGCGTTCCCAGGCCTGCAAGTGCAATGGATGGCTGTGCAGCCAGCGCTGATGCGCCGCACGCGTGGTTTCATCCGCATTGCAACGCAACTCGACATACCAGCGCGCAGCGGCTTCGAGCACACGCCGGTCCAGGGGCTGAGCCTCGGCCACGGTTCAGTCCTCGGCCAGCATCAGGCAATGGGTCAGTGCACGCACGGCGTGCTTCTTTACGGTGGTGACCGAAACGTCCAGCCGCCGCCCGATCTCGACATAACTCAGGCCATCGAGTTGCGCCATCAGGAAGATTTCACGGGTGCGGGCGCCCAGGCCGTCGAGCAGGCGATCGATCTCCAGCAAGGCTTCGATGATCAACGTGCGCGCCTCGGGCGAAACCTCGAACTGCTCGGGGCGGGCGGCCAGCGTTTCCAGGTAGGCCTGCTCAACGGCCCGACGCCGGAACATGTCGATCATCAGGCTGCGCGCGATACTGCTCAGATAGGCCCGTGGTTCACGCAGCTCGGCCGCCTTGCGCAGGGTCAGCACGCGGATGAAGGTGTCCTGGGCCAGGTCTGCGGCATGCTCGACACAACCGAGCTTGTTGCGCAGCCACCCACACAGCCAGGGATGGTGCTCGGCGTAGAGCGTGTGCACGGTTTTTTGCAGGGAGGGGTCAGCGCAGGACATGGAGTGAACCGGCAAGGGCGTCTTTAGTAATGACTCTCATTTAACCTGAGTCGTCTGGGGCTTCGCAACCCTTCATTCATGCTGCTACTGCCACGCCGCCAGGCTGTCTGCAAGACCGGCGGCTGCCCTTCACATCACGCCTTGGTCAACTCACCGATCTTTTCCAGCCGCGCCCGCACGATGTTGCGGCTGATGTTCAACAACCGCCCGGTCTGCAACTGGTTGCCGTGGCAATAGCGGTACGCGGCCCGGAACACCGTCTCCTCGATGTGCTCGTAGAGGTTCGGCACGTTCTGCTCGAACAGCGCCAGCAACGCACTCTCAAGGTTGGCCGGTGGGGCGATCGCCGGTGCTGCGCCGGGATGCGCGGCATACACCTGGGCCGCGCCTTGCGGCCTCATGTCCACCAGGTGCAGGTCCGCAGGTGCCACGACCTGATAACGGCACACCAGCAGCGCATGGTGAATCGCGTTTTCCAATTCGCGAATGTTGCCCGGCCAGCTATGGGCCAGCAATTTGCGTTCGGCGTCCGGGCTGAGCGCGGCACGCTCGTAGCCCAGGCGCCGGCAATGCTCTTCGATGAAAAATTCTGCCAGTGGCAGAATGTCACCCGGCCGCTCACGCAGCGGCGGCAGGCGGATGGTGGCAACGTGCAGGCGGTAGAACAGGTCTTCACGAAAATGCCCTGCCACCACGGCATCGGCCAGGTTGACGTTGGTCGCCGCTACCAGGCGCACATTGATCGGGATCGGCGTGCGCGAGCCCAGCCGCACGACCTCGCGCTCCTGCAGCACGCGCAGCAACTTCACCTGCATGTTCAGCGGCAAGTCACCAATCTCGTCGAGGAACAGCGTGCCGCCGTTGGCAGCCTCGAACCAACCGGCCTTGTTCGA
>NZ_JANIAG010000316.1:0-2730 GCF_028682155.1 Pseudomonas sp. 39004 | reverse complement strand
GAGCTTAGCTCGCGATGCGCCGCGCGGGCGGCGCTCGATATCCACCCCCCTGCAAAGCTAAAGACAAGCAACTCCCAGACCCAAAATCAGCTATGGTTTCCCCAACTCAAATAACAAGAACTTGGTAGAGCGCCCATGGCCACACCCCGCGCCAGTGAACTGGCCGCCTTCGTCGACTGCCACTTTGCCGAACGTGGCCTGACGCCAGAACCGGTGATCGCTGAATCCTGGTACCGCAGCATCAATCAGCACCACCTGGACCCCGCCCTGCGCCACGTCGACAACATCCTCAGCGCCGCTGAAATCCGCCAGCACCAAGCCCAGCACGAGGCCTACCTGGCCATCGCCAGCCAGGGCGTCAGTGGCCTGGCCAAGCGCGTGGTGGACGCTGGTTTCGCCGTGCTGCTCAGCGACGCCGACGGCATCACGCTGGCCGCCCGCCTGCCCGCCGACCCACAGCGCTACACCCGCTCCGGGCTGATCGTCGGCGCGCGCTGGGACGAGTCGATTGCCGGCACCAACGGCATCGGCACTGCCTTGGCCTCTCAGCAGGCACTGACCATCCACCGTCAGGAGCACTTCCTTGCGGCCAATGCGCGGCTCAGTTGCTCGGTGTCACCGATCTTCGATGCCCACAACCAACTGCTCGGCTGCCTAAACGCGACCTGCCTGTACAACGACGGCCCCAAGCAAGCCCAGCACCTGACCTTGCAACTGGTGACCCTGTACGCCCGGTTGATCGAGAACAGCCATTTCCGCCAGCGTTACCGCGACCGCCTGACCTTGGCCATCAAACCACGCGACGACTTCTGCGACCTGGCCGCCGAGCAACTGCTGGCACTGGACGAAAGCGGCCGGGTAATCGGCGCCAATCGGGCAGCGTTCCTGGCGCATACCGGCAAGCTGTTGGGCGTGGCCATCGAGCAACTGCTGCCCGCCACCATCGACCAGTTGCTGGACCTGACGCGCGGCGGTGCCCGTGGCACTCAACTGCGCGGTCATGAACAAGCGCACCTTCTGGATGTGGGCCTGCGCGTACCGGCCGGTTACCGCCAAGCGCCTTCTGCGCGGCCCGCGCCCACCCGCACTGCACACCCCACGCTCGAGCAACTGGCAGGCCAGGACACACAGCTGCAACAAGGCGTGAAACGCCTGCGCAAGGTGCTGGACCGAGACATCGCGATTCTTCTGAACGGCGAAACCGGCACCGGCAAAGAGGCATTCGCCCGTGCCTTGCACCAGGCTAGCCAGCGCCATGCCAAACCGTTCGTGGCGCTCAACTGTGCGGCGATACCCGAATCTCTGATCGAAAGCGAACTGTTCGGCTACCGCGCCGGCAGCTTCACCGGGGCCAACCGCAAGGGCATGAAAGGCAAGCTGGAGCAGGCCAATGGCGGCACGCTGTTCCTCGACGAGATCGGCGACATGCCGGCGCACCTGCAAACGCGCCTGCTGCGGGTGCTTGCCGAGCGCGAGCTGGTGCCGCTGGGTGCCGAAGCGCCGGTAGCACTGGACCTCCAGGTGATTTCGGCAACGCACCAGGACCTGCAGGCAATGATTGGCGACAGGCGCTTTCGCGAAGACCTCTACTATCGGTTGTGCGGGATGCGCATGACGTTGCCGGCACTGCGTGAACGCAGTGACCGGCGCGCATTGATCGAAGGGTTGTTGGCAGGGCTGCCGGGGGGCGCTGGTCTGCGCCTGAGCGATGAAGCGTGGCGCTGCTTGCTCGGGCACGCCTGGCCGGGGAACGTGCGGCAGTTGCTCAATGCGTTGCGTCAGGCCGTCGCGCTGGCCGAAGGTGGGCTGATCGAAGTGGCTGACCTGCCGGAGGTAGTGGCCGACCCTGCAGCGCCTGCGCGGCCAAAGGTGCTGGAGCAGCAGGTCGAGGCTGCCGAGGCGCGGCATTTGCTGGAGGTGTTGAAGCGAGAGCGCTGGAACATGAGCGTAGCGGCAGAGGCCGCGGGGGTTTCGCGGTCGACGCTGTATCGCAAGATGAAGCGATACGGCATCGTCCAGCCCAACCAGTTGGGCTGACTGAACCGGCCCCTTCCCTGGTGGCCATGCGCGAGGGCATGGGGTGAGTCAAGTTCAGAAATGTCGTACAGCCATGGCTTTGGCTGCCCTCCAAATGAGCAGCCAGAATTCATGAAGTAATCGGCAAAACGACCCGCTGACGGGAGGCCCTTTCGGACTTACAATCTGCCCGACTCAATTAGGGCCCAAACCACAAAAAGCCATGCACAACCGATTAATAGACACCAGAACGAGACCTGCAGTCGACGTTTGAGATAGAGCGGACAGTTTTTACAATCATCAGCCTCTAACCAGCCTTGGCGAACCCCCAAACTCGGCCATGCCGATGCCAATGTCACGCCATACACTATCCTCGTTCTTGTCCCAAGCGAAATAGTACTCCAATATTTCAAATCATCCACTAACCCCTGGCTATTTCTAAATGCCGTGCAAAGCACATCGAAATGCCGAGTAGCGGCTATATGATAACTTATGCCTACCCCGGTGAGCCCAATAATGAAAGGCGCGAGTACAAAAGCCATTTTCAAACCCATGGGCACATTTGAAAAATCAATCGCGGCCAAGCCTTTTTGGGGAGGTGTGGATGCCTGTAGATTGTTTCAGGGCCACCAGGTGCCTGGCTTGGGTTTTTCAGGGGGGCGAAGATCGAGCGCCGCCCGCGCGGCGCATCGCGAGCTAAGCTCGCTCCTACAT
>NZ_JANIAG010000315.1:0-2857 GCF_028682155.1 Pseudomonas sp. 39004 | reverse complement strand
GGGCGCCGCCCGCGCGGCGCTCGATCTCATGGGCGCTGAAACCTCAAACCAAGGGCCTAGCAGCTTTAAGCCGCCAACCGCCCACTGGCAATCGCCTCCGAAGCCGCCAGCATCGCCCGCAACAACACCGCACACCCCGCCGCCAGATCCTCCGGCGTGGCATTCTCGATTTCGTTATGGCTGATGCCATTCTCGCACGGCACAAAAATCATCCCTGCCGGCCCCAGCTCAGCCAAAAAGATCGCGTCATGCCCGGCGCCGCTGACAATATCCATGTGCGCCAGCCCCAGCGTATCTGCCGAATCACGCACCGCATCGACACACGCCTTGTCGAAGTACAACGCCGGGAAATCCGCCGTGGGGGTCAGCTCATGCGCCAGGCCATGCTTGGCACAGGTACTTTCGATCACCCCACGCACCTCGGCGATCATCGCATCCAGCTGCTCACCTTCAAGGTGACGAAAATCCAGGGTCATGCGCACCTCACCCGGAATCACGTTGCGCGACCCAGGGTAGGCCTGCAAGCAACCCACCGTGCCACAGGCATGCGGCTGATGGCCAAGGGCGGTGCGGTTGACCGCCTCGACCACCGCCGCCGCCCCCACCAGGGCATCCTTGCGCAGGTGCATGGGCGTCGGGCCTGCGTGGGCTTCTACACCGCGCAAGGTCAGGTCGAACCACTTCTGGCCCAAGGCCCCAAGCACGACGCCGATGGTCTTGGCCTGGTCTTCGAGAATCGGCCCCTGCTCGATATGCGCTTCGAAATAAGCCCCCACCGGGTGGCCTGGCACGGCGCGCTGGCCCGCGTAGCCGATGGCGTTGAGCGCCTCGCCAACACTGACGCCCTGGGCATCGCGCTTGGCCAAGGTGTCTTCCAGGGTGAACTTACCGGCAAACACCCCCGAGCCCATCATGCAGGGCGCAAAGCGCGAACCTTCCTCGTTGGTCCACACCACCACTTCCAGCGGTGCTTCGGTTTCCACGCCCAGGTCGTTGAGTGTACGGATCACCTCCAACCCAGCCATCACCCCGAAGCAGCCATCGAACTTGCCGCCGGTGGGCTGGGTATCGATGTGGCTGCCCGTCATCACCGGGGGCAGCTTGGGGTTGCGCCCCGGGCGGCGGGCAAAGATGTTGCCGACCGCGTCCACACTGACGCTGCAACCGGCCGCCTCGCACCACTGGACGAACAGGTCACGGGCCTGGCGGTCGAGGTCGGTCAGCGCCAGGCGGCAGACGCCGCCCTTGGCAGTGGCGCCGAGGCGGGCCAGGTCCATCAACGATTGCCACAGGCGCGCGCTGTCGACGTGGCGTTGGGTGGAATGCAGCACTTGCTTGGCTGGGGTCATGGTCGTTCTCCTCAGGCATTTCTAGTTGTCGGTACTGGCAAGCGGTCACGGCAAAGGCTTGGCCAGCCGCGTCGGGCTGCGCGCCGCCACGCCGCCGAGGACGTAGTAAAGCGCCCCACCCAGCAGCGAACCGGTGAACCAGCCGTAGTCGTAGAACCAGCTGAAACTGCTGTTGCCGATGGCCATGACGGTCAGCGCCACCGGAAGTGCGAAGGCCGCAAACCCCGCCCAGTTCCAGGCCGGATACACGTCGTCACGGTACAGCCCGGCCAGGTCCAGACGCTGGCGACGGATCAGGAAGTAGTCCACCACCATGATCCCGGCAATGGGCCCAAGCAGGCTCGAATAGCCCAGCAACCAGTTGGAATAGACGCTCTCAAGGCTCAGGTCGGAAACGATCAAGCCCAGTTTCTTGAGCAGTTCATGACTCATCAGCGCCAAGCCGATAAAGCCGGTCAGCCACACCGCGCGACTACGCCCGATCAGGCGTGGGGCGATGTTCTGGAAGTCGTTGGTTGGCGACACGATGTTCGCCGCAGTGTTGGTCGACAGTGTGGCAATCACGATCAGTGCCATGGCCAGGGCGACCCAGCCTGGGCTCTGGATCTTGCCGATCAGGCTGACCGGGTCCGACACCGTTTCGCCCACCAGCGACGCCGAAGCGGCGGTCAGCACCACACCCAGGGCGGCGAACAGGAACATGGTCAGCGGCAGGCCGAAGATCTGCCCCAGGATCTGGTCCTTCTGGCTTTTCGCGTAGCGGCTGAAATCGGGAATGTTCAGCGACAGCGTGGCCCAGAAACCGACCATGGCGGTGAGCCCGGCACAGAAGTAACTGACCACGCTGGCGCCCTCGGGCCGCTTGGGCGGCTGCGCCAGCAACTCGGTCATCGACATGTGCGGCAGTGCCCACACCAGCAGGCCGATGCCGACCGCCACCAGCAATGGCGCTGACAGGGTTTCAAGCCATTTGATCGACTCCGCCCCGCGCAGCACCACCCACAGGTTGAGGGCCCAGAAGATCATGAAGCCAATCACCTCACCGGTGCCCTCCAGGGCCTTCCAGCCATCGAACATCGAACCGAGGAACAGGTGAATGGCCAGGCCGCCGAACATCGTCTGGATGCCGAACCAGCCACAGGCGACGACGGCGCGGATCAAGCACGGCACGTTGGAGCCAAGGATGCCGAACGAGGAACGCAGCAGCACCGGAAAGGGGATGCCGTACTTGGTGCCGGGGAACGCGTTGAGGGTCAGCGGGATCAGCACGATCAGGTTGGCCAGCAGGATCGCCAGCAACGCTTCGCCCACGCTCAGGCCAAAGTAGGCCGTGAGCACACCGCCCAGGGTGTAGGTGGGTACGCAGATGGACATGCCTACCCACAAGGCGGTGATATGCCACTTGTTCCAGGTGCGCTGGTGCACCTTGGTGGGCGCGATGTCGTGGTTGTAGCGCGGGCTGTCGAGCACGTCACTGCCCGCCTCCAGCTCGAACAGGCCTTCCTGCT
>NZ_JANIAG010000314.1:0-2880 GCF_028682155.1 Pseudomonas sp. 39004 | reverse complement strand
CTGAGACCGGGTCGTCGACAAGCAGTAAGGGATAAAGCATGTGGGAGCGGGCTTGCCCCGCGAAGAGGCCGGCACTGGCAACCCAACTTGATCAGGTCACCCCAAACGGTGCCATTCCCGCCTGTCGCGGGTCAGCAGTTCATTGCCAGCCTCTGGCCCATCTTCACCTGCCGGGTATTCATGCACTTCGCCATCGTTGGCCCAGGCATCGAGAAAGGGCTGCACCGCGCGCCAGCCGTTCTCGATGTTGTCGGCCCGCTGGAACAGCGTCTGGTCACCGGTCAGGCAGTCGTAGATCAAGGTTTCGTAGCCCGTCGCCGGGGTCATCTTGAAGAAGTCCTTGTAGGCAAAGCCCAGCTCGACGTTCTCCATCACCAGCTCAGGCCCTGGGCGCTTGGCCTGCAGGTCGAACCACATGCCCTCATTGGGCTGGATCTGGATCTTCAGGTAGTTGGGCTTGGGCCGCTCCAGCTCCGACTCGCGGAACTGCGCATAGGGCGCGGGCTTGAAGCAGATGGCGATCTCGGTGTCGCGCACGCTCATGCGCTTGCCGGTACGCAGGTAGAACGGCACGCCGGCCCAGCGCCAGTTGTCGATCATCACCTTGAGCGCCACGTAGGTCTCGGTCTGGCTGCCTTCGCCGACATTGGCTTCCTGGCGATAGCCGGGCAAGCGCTTGCGCCCCTGCTTGCCCGCCGTGTACTGGCCACGCACCGAGTTTTTCAGCGCCATCTTCGCCGACCACGGGCGAATGGCGCCGACCACCTTGGCCTTTTCGCCGCGCACGGCATCGGCGCCAAAGGCCGCCGGAGGCTCCATGGCGACCATCGCCAGCAACTGGAACAGGTGATTGGGGACCATGTCGCGCAGGGCCCCGGTGTTGTCATAGAACGCACCGCGGGTTTCGACGCCAACGGTCTCGGCGGCGGTGATCTGCACGTGGTCGATGTAGTGGTTGTTCCAGAACGACTCGAACAGGCCGTTGGAGAAGCGGCTGACCAGAATGTTCTGCACCGTCTCTTTACCCAGGTAATGGTCGATGCGGTAGATCTGCCGCTCGCCCATCACCTTCAGCAAACAGGCGTTGAGTGCCTCGGCGCTGGCAAGGTCAGTGCCGAAGGGTTTCTCCACCACGACGCGACGAAAGCCCCCGGCCGACTCGTCGAGCAGGCCGGCCTGGCCCAGACGCAGGGCCACTTCGGGGAAGAAACGTGGCGAGGTGGCCAGGTAGAAGATCGCGTTGCCATGACGGGTCGCTTCGATGCGCTTGGCAATCGCCTGGTACGTGGCCGGGTCAAGAAAGTCGCCGGTCTGGTAGTCCAGCCGTTTGGCCAGCCGCGCCCACAGTTTTTCGTCCAGGCACTTGGCGCTGCCTTCGCCGCCCTTGTCACGCTCCAGCATGAAGGCGTGCAGGCGCTCGGCGAACGCCTCGGCGGTGGCGGCATTGTGATCGACGCCGACGATGCGCAGGTTGCGGTCCAGCAACCCGTCACGGCTGAGGTTGTACAGCGCCGGCATCAGCAGGCGCTTGACCAGGTCGCCATTGGCGCCGAACAGAAACAGGGTGCAGGGAGGCGCTGCAGGGATCGTCTGTTTAGTCATTCGCCTTTCTTCTCGACATGCCCACCAAAGCCCAGGCGCATGGCCGAGAGAATCTTGTCGCCATACGTGCCCTGCTGCTGGCGCGAACGGAAGCGAGCGAACAGCGCGCTGGACAGCACCGGCACTGGCACGGCCTGCTCAACAGCGGCATCGATGGTCCAGCGGCCCTCGCCACTGTCGGACACCGAACCACTGAACTGCGCCAACTGCGGGTCGGCCACCAGCGCGTCGGCGGTAAGGTCGAGCAACCAGGACGTGACCACACTGCCGCGGCGCCAGACCTCAGCGATCTCGGCTACGTCGAGGTCAAAGCGCTGGTCTTCGGGCAGCTCGTTGCCGCCCTTGCTGCGCAGCAAGTCGAAGCCTTCGGCGTAGGCCTGCATCAGGCCGTACTCGATGCCGTTGTGCACCATCTTCACGTAGTGCCCGGCACCGGGTGGGCCTGCGTGGATGTAGCCATGCTCGGCGCGCTGGTGCTCGCCCTCGCGGCCATGGGTACGCGGGATGTCGCCGACGCCGGGCGCCAAGGCCTTGAACAGCGGCTCGAGGCGCTCGAACACGTCCTTTTCGCCCCCGATCATCATGCAGTAGCCACGCTCCAGCCCCCACACACCGCCAGAGGTGCCCACGTCCAGGTAGTGCAGGCCACGTTTTGCCAGATCGGCGGCACGGCGCATGTCGTCTTTATAGAAGGTGTTGCCCCCGTCGATGATCGCATCGCCCGGTTCCAGCAGGTCGGCCAGTTGCGCAATGGTCTGCTCGGTAGGGTCACCGGCCGGCAACATCACCCACACCGCACGCGGGGCCTTGAGTTTTTGCACCAGGGCGCCGAGGTCGTGGGCACCTTGTGCGCCCTCGCCCTCCAGCCCGACGACGGCGTCGCGGTTGCGGTCGTGCACCACGGTGCGATGGCCGGCGCCCATCAGGCGCCTTGCGATATTGCCGCCCATGCGGCCCAGCCCGACGATTCCCAGTTGCATGAGCCGATGCTCCCCTTTCGAAAATGGATGATGATGCAGTTAAGCGTTTCAGATTAGTCCAGCGTACCGCCCAAGGGTTCAGCGACGAACGGCGAGACCACGATAAACAAAAAAGTTCCCATGGGCGGCGAAAGAATTCAGAATGCGCACCGCGTGAAGCGACTACGCTTTAACTGTCACCAGCCAAAACCGCGAGGTGTGCTCATGGGTACCTTGATGCCTGCTACTCCAACCCAGACCCTCTATGTCTCCGTACGCCGTGATGAGCTGCGTAAGTTGAAGGACGAAAGATCGGAAG
>NZ_JANIAG010000313.1:0-2909 GCF_028682155.1 Pseudomonas sp. 39004 | reverse complement strand
CTCTTCCGATCTCGCCCGCGCGGCGCTCGATCTCAAAACCACCCAATGCATCAAGGCGAGCACCTCCGCGCCCTCAGCCACACCCCAGGCGATCCACAAGCTTTCCCATTACGCTAAGATGGCCGCCCACGTCTCTGGAAACTGCCTGGATGAGCAAGCCCGGTCAATTGGTGCTGGTTACGCTACGCAAGATGATCGCCTCCGGCGAGCTGGCCGCCGGCGAGCGTCTGATGGAAATCCCCACCGCCGAACGCTTCGGTGTTTCGCGCATGCCGGTGCGCATGGCATTCCGCACCCTTGAGCAGGAAGGCTTGCTGGTGCGCTTTGGCGGGCGTGGGTTTCAGGTGCGCTCGGTCAGCGCAGACGACATCGCCGGCGCAGTCGAGGTTCGCGGTGTGCTCGAAGGCCTGGCCGCCCGCCAGGCGGCAGAGCGTGGCCTGTCCCCCGAAGCACAAGAGGCGCTGCAGCGCTGCCTGGTCGAAGGCGACCAGCTGTTCGGCAAAGGCTTCGTCACCGAAGAGGACCTGCAGGCCTACCATGACCTCAACATGCGCTTCCACCAGGTGATTGTCGAAGCCAGCCACAACCCGGCGATCGCCGATGCCCTGGCGCGCAATGACCACCTTCCGTTCGCCTCGGTCACCGCCCTGGCAGTGGACCGCCATGACCTGGCGCGTGAATACCGGCGCTTCAACTACGCCCACATGCAGCACCATTCGGTGTTCGATGCCCTGGTCAGCAGGCAGGGTGCCCGCGCCGAAGCCATCATGCGCGAGCACGCCAATGCCACCTTGCGTTATGCCGAGACCTTCGGCGCGGCAACGGCCGACGCGCGCATGAAGGTCATCCTGCCCTCGACGTGAGGCCCCTCAGAGGTCAAGCACCAGCAGCGGGGTTTTCGACCGCGAGCAGCAGGGCGTGAACTGATCGTTCAGGGCCTGCTCCTGCTCCGTGAGGAACAGGTCGCGATGCTCGGGCGTGCCGGACAGGACGCGTGTCAGGCAGGTGCCGCAGATGCCTTGCTCGCATGACATGGCGATCGCGATGCCGTGCTGTTCAAGCACGTGCACCACGCTCTGGTCGGCGGGCACTTCGAACACCTGGCCGGTGCTGTTCAGCTGGACCGAGAAGCTGCCATCGCCCTGGGTATCGACCGGCGCGGCGGCAAAGTATTCGCGATGCAGGCACGCCTCCTGCCAGCCCTGCGCCTTGGCGTTTTCCAGCACGTGCTGCATGAACCCGCCCGGGCCGCACACATACAGGTGCACATCGGCTTGCGGGTTGGCCAACACCTGGGCGATGTCCAGCACGGTCTCGGGTTGCTCGTCGAAATGCACGAACAGGCGATCGGCAAAGGCGGCGCCGCGCATTCGCTCGACGAAGGCTGCGCGATCGCTGGAGCGGGCGCAGTAATGCAGTTCGAAATCCGCGCCGCTGGCGGCCAGCTGCTCAGCCATGCACAGGATTGGGGTGATGCCGATACCGCCTGCGAACAACAGGCTGCGGCGGGCGCCCTGGGCCAGTGGGAACAGGTTGCGCGGTGCGCTGATACGCAGGCGGGCGCCGTTGTGGATCTGCTCGTGCAAGCTGCGCGAACCGCCGCGTGAGGCCGGGTCTTTGAGCACGCCGATCAGGTAGCGGTGGCGTTCTTCGGGGTGGTTGCACAGCGAGTACTGGCGAACTTGCCCTTCGGGCAGGTGCACGTCGATGTGTGCGCCGGCGCTGAAGGGCGGCAGCAGGCTGCCATCGACGGCGGCCAGTTCGAAGCTGCAGATGTCTTGTGCTTCGTCGTTACGGGAAACCACTACGGCATCGATCATGTCCGTTCCTCGTCAGGCTGGGCTTGCGCTGGTCGCGATCAGTTCGGCTTGGGGCATGCGCTCGTTGGCGATCAGGCGCTCGAGGATCTTGCGCGACTGCACGCCACCGGCATCGATGTTGAGCTTGAGCAGGTTGCGCTGGGGGTAGGCGAGCAGGTTCTGCTGCTGGCGTTCGAGCATTTCCAGGTCTTCACTGAAGATCTTGCCCTGGCCCTCGCGGATGTTTGCAGTCAGCGCTTGGTCCTGCGCTGCGAAGTTGCGGGCCATGCCCCAGAAGTACCAGATCGAGGTGTCGGTTTCGGGGGTGATGAAGTCGACCACGATGCTGGATGCCTTGTGCTGCGCGTCGGCGTGATAGCCACCTTTGCCCGCGTGGGCCACGCCGACTTCGATCAGCACATGGCTGGGCGGGGTGAAGCGGCAGATCTGCCAGCGGTCCACCGGTACATCGTCGGCCAGGCCGTTGCCGCGAAGGGCCATGCGCCAGAACGGCGGTGCCATGATGTTTTCCATGTGCCGTGCAGTCACCACTTCATCGCCGGTGACGGTGGTCACGGGCGGTGCTTCATCGATTTCCTTCTGGCCGATGCTGGAGGCGTGCACGTAGGTTTCATGGGTCAGGTCCATGAGGTTGTCGATCATCAGGCGGTAGTCGCAGCCGATGTGGAACAGCCCGCCGCCATAGGCCCAGTCATCGTTTACCGCCCATTCCAGATGGGGGATCAGGCTTGGGTCCGCCTGTGCCTGGTCGCCCGGCCAGACCCAGATGAAGCCATAGCGCTCGACCGCGGCAAAGGTCTTGTTGCAGGGGAAGCCCCTGACCCGTTGGCCTGGCATCTCGACAGTCTTGCCGTCGCAGCCCATCACCAGGCCGTGATAGCCACACACCAGGTTACCGTTTTCGACATAGCCCAACGACAGTGGCGCGCCGCGGTGCGGGCAAAAATCTTCCACCGCCGCCACCCGGTTCTCGTGGCCTCTGTAGAACACGATCTTTTCCCCGCAGATTTGCCGGCCCAACGGCTTGTCGGCGATTTCGTCAGGGGTGCAGGCGACATACCAAGTGTTTCTCGGGTACATGAGGCTCTC
>NZ_JANIAG010000312.1:0-2926 GCF_028682155.1 Pseudomonas sp. 39004 | reverse complement strand
TTGATCTTCGGCCACTCCCTGGGGGGCGCGGTCGCGGTCGAGCTGGCCACGGCGCTTGCACGGCAAGCACACAAGGACGGCAGCCCGCCCCCCGCTCGGGGTTTGATACTCGAATCCACCTTCACCTCCCTGGGCGACGTCGCTGCGGCTGTTGCCGATACCACCCTGCCCGTGCGTTGGCTGATGTCGCAAAAATTCGATTCGCTAGACAAGATCAAGGACGTAGGCCTGCCGTTGCTGCTGGTGCACGGGCTGGACGATCGCTTTGTACCCTCGCGGTTCAGCCGACAGCTGTTCGACGCGGCGCAAGAGCCGAAGACCTTGTTGCTGGTGCCGGGGGCTACCCACAACAACAGCATGAGCCTTGCAGGGCAACGTTATCGGCGGGCGATTCAGGCGTTGTTGTGAAGGCAGGGCATTCACTGCACCGGCAAAAAATTCATCAGCAACAGGCTTTGCGCATAGTTGAGCCCGATCCGCCGATAGCGCTCATCCAGCAGCTCTGCGAGCAAATCCAGGCGCGCGACGATCTTGCCGAACTCGACGGCGAAACTCAGGTTGCTGCCCTCCTCCGAAATCTCGTTGGAGAACAGCAACAGCACGCCATTGGCATCCTGGCGCTGGCTGAGCATCCAGGTGGCCTTCTCGATATTGCGCGCCGCGTTGTTGACGAACAGCGGGTCGATGGTGTCGGTCATGTAGAACTCGGAGCGCCCGCCATGGGCGGTGATCAACATGCTGCCGATGGCGTAGATGAACGCACCGACCCGATCGCCACGAAACTCCGGGCTCAGGGCGTAACTCAGGGCCGCAAGGTCGCGCCGATTGCCCAGCTGCGCCAAGGGTTGGCGCTGCTCGATGGCGATGCGAATCTGCCGCTCGGCCGTGGCGGCATCGACGTAGCCGGACATCTTCCACTGATTCGGGTTGCGCAGGTACAGCTTGTTCATCAGCAGGTACAGGCTTTGCAGGTTGTCGCGCATGGACAGCGTCGCCAGGCGGTCGACACTGGTCTGGAACAGCTCGCTGGGCTTGCCGTTGCCAAACTGGCTGACGATGTCACGGCCCTGCTCCTGGGTGCAGGCACACAGGCAGGTCAAGGCGCCTGCCAGCAGCAGGCCAGGGAGGGTTTTGAAAGGGCTTGCAACCATCGGCACCGGGTCGATATTCGGCGGCCGCACCGGGGATCAGCGCGGCCTGGCCAAGCATAGAGCGCACAAACCGGAAAAAGTGCGATGGTTGCGGTAACTGGCTATCGGAACTTACAGGGCGTGGCGCAGCATCTCCACCATCTGCGCATGCAGTTCCGGGTCACCACACGCCACCACACAGCCGCCATGCTGCGCCGAGCTGCCGTCCCAAGCCGTGATCACCCCGCCCGCCCCTTCGATGATCGGCATCAATGCCTGCACGTCATACGGCTGCAGGCTGGCTTCGACGATCACATCGACAAAGCCCGAAGCCAGCATGCAGTACGCATAGCAGTCACCACCATAACGCATCAGCCGGGCCTTGCCGGCAACCGCCTCGAAGGCCGCCTTGCGTTCGGCGGTGTCGAACATGTCCGGCGTGGTGCACATCAGCGTGGCCGAGGCCAGGTCGGCGCAGGCGCGAGTCTTCAGCGGGGTGCCACTGCTCCAGGCACCTTGCGGGGTGCCGACGAAGCGTTCGCCGGTGAAGGGCTGGTTCATCACGCCTACGACCGGGCGTACACCGTCGTTCAAGGCAATCAACGTGCCCCACAGCGGCAAGCCGGTGATGAAGGCGCGGGTGCCGTCGATCGGGTCGAGCACCCAGGTCAGCGGGCTGGTCCCCACCGCCACGCCCTGCTCTTCACCCAGAATGCCGTGCTCGGGGTAGCGGGCTTGGATCAGTTCGCGCATGGCGTCTTCGGCCGCCTTGTCGGCCACCGTCACCGGGTCGTACAAGCGCCCGCCCTTGTCCTCGACGTCCAGGCTGGCGCGAAAATACGGCTTGATCGCCAGCGCGGCGGCATCAGCCAGCTGCTCGGCAAAGGCGCGGTATTCGACGATCTGTTCAGCACTCAGGGACATGGGGCGGGCCTCTTGAAGATAGTGGGGCCAGCATCATACCCGACAAGCCGAGCCGCACCAGCCGCCCAGCAACAGAGGCCACTATTATGACATTATCGCCACTTCATTTAACCGTCACCCAAACGTTGTACTAGGATACCCATCACCTCCCGAATGCGGCCCAGGACGCGGGCCGGCAGACAGACGGGGATCTGCACCACCGAACCTCATGGATGACACGATGAATTCGCACCTGCTCTACCCGCAAATTGGCAAAGTGATTGCCAGCACCGGCAGCCGCCAGTTCCCGCGCATGCTGCACGACCTGATCCAGGCCCACCTGACCATCGATGCCACGCACATACGCCTGTTGCCAATGGCACCCGCCGGCTATGACAGCCACGCCACCCTGATCGACGAGACGGTGTTTTCCTCGGACGAGCCGCCCGCCAGGGATTTCAGCGACCCTTCGCGCTTGCACCTGATCCGCCGCAAAGGCGATTCGCGCTATGAGATCCATGTACTGCGCGCCGACTCGACCTACGGGTTTTCGGCCTTCGAACGCAACCGCCTGGACGATATCTCGCCGCTGCTGTTGCCGATGCTGGAGAAGCACATCAATGCCTTGCAACCCGCCCCAGAGCGCACCACCCAGGAGAGCCTGGAGCAGCGCTTTACCGACCGCCTGGGGCAATCGGGGCTGAAGTTGTCAGAACGTGAGTGCCAAGTGTGCCTTGGCCTGCTGGCCGGGCATACCGCCCCGGAGCAGGCCGAGCGGTTGGCCTTGAAGGTGAATACCGTCGAGAGCTATTTGCGCCGGGCGGCGATCAAGCTGGGGATCAGCGGGCGGCATTCGTTGATGCGCTGGATGTATACCGCCGATTGATCATGTG
>NZ_JANIAG010000311.1:0-2939 GCF_028682155.1 Pseudomonas sp. 39004 | reverse complement strand
CTGAAGGGGTAACCCAAGATGGAATTTCGCAACCTGACGCCATTTGACGTCATGTGCTTCAGTGCTGTCGCGCCCGACGGCCAGGAACATCCTGTCATCGCCATGAAGGTTGGCTACCGGCTCGAACCGATCCGGGACCGTCCCGGCCAGTGTCGAGCCGTCGTCATCGATAAAGACCCACTGCCGCTGTGTATGGCCGATACCTACTATGGTGAGCCCGGTAACGGCTCCCTACTCGAAGAAAGCGACCTCGCTCCATTCAAGCCACGCTGCGATGTCATTGTTGTCGGCCATGCCCATGCACCTGCCGGGCAACCCGCACGCTCCTGGGAAGCCGGCCTGCGGATCACCTCCACCCGTCCAAGGCTGGAGATTGTTGATCCGCCGCCGCCCAAGCGAGCACCCGGTGTTTGCCTGACCGCCGATGAACTGTACGCGCACCAGGCCCAGGTGCAGGAAGCCCGGCGCCGCGCCCGTGAACAGCGCACGCCGCTACTGCTGCTGGACAAGGCCCTTCGCTTCACCGGCCCACGAGCGTTTCATCGCAACTTCTTCGGCTGGTATCTCACCGACCCTGAGCCGGCCACACGTGCTCCTCTGCGCTGGGAACATGCTTTCGGAGGCGCCAGCCAGTTCGCCAATCCCGAATATGGGCATCACCCTGACGCTCCCGAGTTCCTCCTCAACGAAGTCTGCTTCAGTAATCCACTGGGCTGTGGCTGGTTGGAGCACCGCCATGAAAAACTGCACTACCAGCAGAGCGGCGAAAAGCTCGCTTGCCTGCCTGCGCCTCAGATCGAGCATCTGCACGAGCCCATCGAGCGCTTGCTGCGCTCGCGACATCCAGATGGCCCACTCAATGCCCCTGCTATGGCGGAGGTGGCGGCCTCCTATGGCTGCAGACCGGCCGGCTTCAGCATCGTTGGCCGAGCTTGGGCACCGCGCCTGGCGCTGGCGGGCACTTATGACGAAAGCTGGGAGGACAACCAGTGGCCAGGTCTGCCGCAGGACTTTGATTTTGGTTATTGGAATGGAGCCCCGGTTGACCAGCAAACTGCTTTTCCTACACCAGATGCACACATTGCGCTGTTCAACCTGACTGATCCATCCCTGAGCCAAGATGGGCAATGTGAAGTCCAGCTTCCAGGCCACCGGCCGTTCGTGCTCATGCGCATGGCCAACGGCGTGATGCTGCCGCTGCCGATGCTCACCGATACATTGCGCATCGACACCGATGCCATGACCCTGTCGATGACGCACCGCATCAGCCTGCCCAATTCGCTTGATATTCGCGTGCTCGAAGCGCGTTTCGAAACCAATCCCGACGCTCCCATCATTCGTCGCGCCCCGCTCCGCAGCAGGGAGCACGCTTGATATGGCCGATAACGTAATGGCTCGGCAACAGACGAAATGGACGGTCATCAGCATCGCGCCCGATGTTTGCAAAACGCCGATGGGCAGCAGCATGCCACCCGTGCCCTATCCGGTCACGGCAGAGCTGGATACCAGCACCGGTGTGGCGAAAAGCGTGCGCGCTAATGGCCATCCGGTAGTCGTCTACAAGCGCAGCTTCACACCCAAGACCGTCGGTGACGCCGCCGGCCAAGCCAAAGGCGTCAAGAGCGGTACCGTCGAGGGCAAATGCCACCCGTTGGAGCACAGCAGTTCTGTGCGTGCGGAAGGCCGTCACCTGGTTCGCCATGGGGACCTGTTCTGGATGAATGGAAGTTGATGCCATGAGCGAGCAGCCCGTTCAACTGGACACGCTTGTGGTGCAGGTTCATGAAGTGCCGTTACGCAAGGTGCCTGGCGGCCCGGACAGGATATTCGTGCAGACCGATGGCACCGGCAACGTGCTTGTCGACTTTGCCGATGGCCTGGACGAATGGGGCAAGCCCCTTGAGTTGAATGAAGCCGAGTACGAGGGGTTGCGCCAGGAAGCGTTCCGCAGGGAACTGGCTGACTTGGAGGACATACCGTCCTACACTCAACTCTATCCATCATCGAAGAACAGCGGCGCGATCACCACGCCGAATGGCAACACTTTGGGACGCGTCAACGGTGAAACGCCGGCGACCGGTGATGCTGCGGATTACTCCAACCCGGAGGTAGAAAGCGAAACACCGGCAGAAGGTATTACAGGCGATGAAATACTGGATGGCCTTCAGCTAGGATTGGACGTTGTGGGTCTGATCCCGGTGTTTGGCGAGTTCGCCGACGTAGCCAACGCCGGCATCAGCCTTGCACGTGGAGACTATGCTGGAGCGGCCTTATCGTTGCTTTCGGCGATCCCTTTCGTGGGCTATCTCGGCACAGCAGGCAAAGTCGGTCGGTATAGCGCTAAGGCAGCCGCGGAAGCTTCGACCAAGGCTGCCAAGCAGATGGCAGATCGAGCCGCTAAGGAAGCCGCTGAAAAGACAGCCAAGGAAGGCTCCGAACATGCTATAAAACGCGCAGATGATGTGGCATCCAAAAGCAAGGATGGGGCAAAAGTAACTGGTGGAACAGGTCTTGGTGGTTTCAAGGTCGGCTTAAGTGCAGACGATATCACTGCTATAAATTCAAAGTTTGGCGGTTCGGCTTCATTCAGAGAAGTAGATACGGCTATTGCAAATGCCGCTAATTATGATGGTTTTTATAATAAGGCTGGCTCATTGATCAGGGATATTGCAGGCGGGCATCTGTTTGATAATGGGAACAAGCGGACTGCTGTTGAGGTGGTTGAGCAGTTGATTATAAAAAACGGCGTGAATGGTCCGCCAAAACAAATTATCTGGAATATTGTGGATAAGGTTGCGACGGGAAAGCTAACTAATGTCCAAGACATTTCAAAAGCATTAAGAGGACTGGATTAATGTCTTTCAATGAGCTTTCTGAAAAGTATGCGGCTCGTTTCGGTTCGCCAAGCATGAATAGCGTCGGGCTAGAGGAGTTTATTC
>NZ_JANIAG010000310.1:0-2948 GCF_028682155.1 Pseudomonas sp. 39004 | reverse complement strand
CCAACGGTCGGCTGTGCCGACCGAACAAGAAAAACTCGAGAGGCACACACCATGACTACTGTCCCATCGCTGCTGCGGCCGCACCCGCACGCGGTACTGTTGTATCCAGGCTGAAGCAGGCCGCCATCATCCTATTACCCAACCCTGTACTTGCGCCCTGAGTGCAGTGGCATGGCTGTGCCCTAATTCTGGATAACAACAATGAACCAACCACACACCAACGTCGGCAGTTGCCTCGACGTTCAATCGTTCATCAACGATCAGCCGCTGTCCCGCTATCAATGGCGGGTGGTGTTGCTGTGTTTTCTGATTGTCTTCCTCGATGGCCTGGACACCGCCGCCATGGGCTTCATCGCCCCGGCCTTGTCGCAGGAGTGGGGTATCGACCGCGCCAGCCTCGGCCCGGTCATGAGTGCCGCGTTGATCGGCATGGTGTTTGGTGCTCTGGGCTCCGGCCCGCTGGCCGACCGTTTCGGGCGCAAGGGCGTGCTGGTTGGCGCGGTGCTGGTGTTCGGCGGCTTCAGCCTGGCCTCGGCCTACGCGACCAATGTCGACCAGTTGCTGATCCTGCGCTTCTTGACCGGGCTCGGGCTGGGCGCGGGCATGCCCAATGCCACCACGCTGCTTTCCGAGTACACCCCCGAGCGCCTCAAGTCGCTGCTGGTGACCAGCATGTTCTGTGGTTTCAACCTGGGCATGGCCGGTGGTGGCTTCATTTCCGCGAAGATGATCCCGGCCTACGGCTGGCACAGCCTGCTGGTAATCGGTGGCGTGCTGCCGCTGCTGCTGGCGGTGGTGCTGATGGTCTGGCTGCCGGAGTCGGCGCGGTTCCTGGTGGTGCGTAACCGCGGCACGGACAAGGTGCGCAAGACCCTGGCGCCGATTGCGCCGCAGGTGGTGGCCCAGGCGGCCAGCTTCAGCGTGCCGGAGCAGAAGGCGGTGGCTGCGCGCAGCGTGTTTGCGGTGATCTTCTCCGGTACCTACGGGCTGGGCACCATGCTGTTGTGGCTGACCTATTTCATGGGCTTGGTGATTGTCTACCTGCTGACCAGCTGGCTGCCAACGCTGATGCGTGACAGTGGTGCCAGCATGGAAGAGGCGGCCTTCATCGGCGCGTTGTTCCAGTTCGGTGGCGTGCTGAGTGCGGTGGGCGTGGGCTGGGCCATGGACCGCTTCAACCCGCACAAGGTCATCGGCATTTTCTACCTGCTGGCCGGGGTATTCGCCTACGCCGTTGGGCAGAGCCTGGGCAACATCACCTTGCTCGCCACCTTGGTGCTGATCGCAGGCATGTGCGTCAACGGCGCCCAGTCGGCGATGCCGTCGCTGGCAGCACGCTTCTACCCGACCCAAGGGCGTGCCACGGGCGTCTCGTGGATGCTGGGCATCGGCCGCTTTGGCGCAATTCTCGGCGCCTGGAGTGGTGCGACGCTGCTGGGCCTGGGCTGGAACTTCGAGCAGGTGCTGACGGCATTGCTGGTCCCGGCTGCATTGGCGACGGTGGGGGTGATTGTGAAAGGGCTGGTCAGCCACGCGGACGCGACCTGAGCAGCGCTGGAAATGGAGGGTCAGGGTGACAAATGGTTCGATAATCGCACGTATAGTCGATTATCGGATTGTCACCGACCTGCCAGCCTCCTTAATCTGAACGCACTGATGCACCCTGACCAGGAGTCTCCAAAATGATGCGTGACGTATTTATCTGTGATGCCATCCGCACCCCGATCGGCCGCTTCGGCGGCGCCCTGGCCGGCGTGCGCGCCGATGACCTGGCGGCTGTGCCGCTGAAGGCGCTGATCGAGCGCAACCCGTCGGTGCAGTGGGACCAGGTCGACGAAGTGTTCTTCGGTTGCGCCAACCAGGCCGGTGAAGACAACCGCAACGTGGCGCGCATGGCGCTGCTGTTGGCAGGCCTGCCCGAGAGCATCCCAGGCGTGACCCTCAACCGCCTGTGCGCATCGGGCATGGATGCCATCGGCACGGCGTTCCGCGCCATCGCCAGTGGCGAAATGGAGCTGGCCATCGCCGGTGGTGTCGAGTCGATGTCGCGTGCCCCCTTCGTCATGGGCAAGGCCGAGAGCGGTTACTCGCGCAACATGAAGCTTGAGGACACCACCATTGGCTGGCGCTTCATCAACCCGTTGATGAAAAGCCAGTACGGCGTGGACTCGATGCCGGAAACCGCCGATAACGTTGCCGACGATTATCAGGTCTCCCGCGCTGACCAGGATGCCTTTGCCGTGCGCAGTCAGCAGAAGGCCGCAGCGGCCCAGGCAGCTGGGTTCTTTGCCGAAGAGATCGTGCCGGTGCGCATTGCCCACAAGAAGGGCGAGACCGTGGTCGAGCGCGATGAGCACCTGCGCCCGGAAACCACCCTTGAAGCCTTGACCAGGCTCAAACCGGTCAATGGCCCGGACAAGACGGTCACCGCTGGCAACGCGTCGGGCGTCAACGATGGCGCGGCGGCGTTGATCCTGGCCTCGGCCGAGGCGGTGAAAAAACATGGCCTGACCCCACGTGCCCGGGTACTGGGCATGGCCAGTGCTGGTGTGGCGCCACGGGTGATGGGCATCGGCCCGGTACCGGCGGTGCGCAAGCTGACCGAGCGCCTGGGCGTGGCGGTGGCTGATTTTGATGTGATCGAGCTCAACGAGGCGTTTGCCAGCCAGGGCCTGGCGGTGCTGCGCGAGCTCGGTGTGGCGGACGATGCGCCGCAGGTGAACCCTAATGGCGGCGCGATTGCCCTGGGCCACCCGCTGGGCATGAGCGGTGCGCGGTTGGTGCTGACGGCGCTGCATCAGTTGGAGAAGAGTGGCGGACGTAAAGGCCTGGCCACCATGTGCGTGGGCGTGGGCCAAGGTCTGGCGCTGGCGATCGAGCGAGTTTGACCACTACCGGCCTCTTCGTGGGGCAAGTCGGATCGCCGCACCGCCGCTCCCACAGAGGAT
>NZ_JANIAG010000031.1:0-41370 GCF_028682155.1 Pseudomonas sp. 39004 | reverse complement strand
TCGATATCGCTGAAAAGCAAAGCGGGGAGGCCTTCCGGCCTCCCCGCCTCTATATAGCTACACCACCAGGCAATCACTCGGCCTTGAGGGTAACCCGGCCAAACGCCTTCTTGCCCGCCTGACACACATGGGTAGCACCCAGCGCAAACACGAAGTCGCGATCAACCACCGCACCATCAACCTTGACCGCGCCGCCATTAAGCAGATCGCGCGCCATTGCCGAGTTCTTCACCAGGCCGGCACGGTTCAGCACCGCAGCAATCGGCAAGTCTTCAGCTGCAGCAACCTCGATCTCAGGCAAGTCTTCCGGCAACTCGCCCTCCTTCATACGGTTGCCCGCCGCACGGTGAGCGTTGGCAGCAGCCTCTTCGCCATGGAAACGCGCAACAATCTCTTCCGCCAGCTTGATCTTGATGTCGCGCGGGTTCGCGCCATTGGCAACATCAGCACGGAACTGGTCGATCTCCTCCATCGAGCGGAAGCTCAGCAGCTCGAAGTAACGCCACATCAGCGTGTCAGGGATAGACACCAGCTTGCTGTACATCACCCCAGGCGCTTCCTGGATACCCACATAGTTACCCAGCGACTTGGACATCTTCTTCACGCCGTCCAGCCCTTCGAGCAGCGGCATGGTCACGATGTTCTGCGCTTCCTGGCCGTAGGCGCGCTGCAGCTCGCGCCCCATGAGCAGGTTGAATTTCTGGTCGGTACCGCCCAGCTCCACGTCAGCTTTCAGCGCAACGGAGTCATAACCCTGCACCAGCGGGTAGAGGAACTCGTGGATCGCGATCGGCTGATTGGTGGTGTAACGCTTGTCGAAATCATCGCGCTCGAGCATGCGCGCCACGGTGTACTGCGACGCCAGGCGGATGAAGTCGGCCGGGGTCAGCGTGTCCATCCAGGTGGAGTTGAACGCAACCTCGGTCTTGGCCGGGTCGAGAATCTTGAACACCTGCTGCTTATAGGTCTCGGCGTTGTCCAGCACCTGTTCGCGAGTCAGCGGCGGACGCGTGGCGCTCTTGCCGCTCGGGTCACCGATCATCCCGGTGAAGTCACCGATCAGGAAGATGACCTGGTGGCCCAGCTCCTGGAACTGGCGCAGCTTGTTGATGAGCACGGTGTGCCCCAGGTGCAGGTCAGGCGCGGTCGGATCGAAACCTGCCTTGATACGCAGAGGCTGGCCGCGCTTGAGCTTCTCCACCAGTTCCGACTCGACCAATACTTCTTCCGCACCGCGCTTGATAAGCGCCAGCTGCTCTTCAACCGACTTCATAGACAGACCCGCAAGGCTCAGATTCAAGGGGAGCCAACCATACAAGATCGGCCATCAAATACAAGTTTCGCAATAGAATGTGACCCGCAGGCGGCCTTGCGGCGTCTACGCGCCCTTGCGTGAAAATGGATTTGGTTATATTTTATACAGTTATTTCATCTTCATCATGTCATTCATCTTTTCCATATTCACTTTTCTTCAAAAAGTCACCTTACCTATGACCAACGAACCGCCTAAAGCGCCCCCGCTTTATCCGAAAAGCCATCTGTTGGCCGCCAGCGGCATCGCCGCCCTGCTCAGCCTGGCACTGCTGGTATTTCCTTCCAGCGAAGTCGAAGCCAAGAAGACCACCCTCAACCTCGAACTGGAAAGCCCGGTCGAACAATTGAAGGAGGAGTCCAAGGCCGCCCCACTCGTACACGCTGAGGCAGAGCAAGGCTCGCCGTTCGCCCAGATCGAAGAAGCCGACACGGCTACCCAGAAGGCGGAGCAACAAACGCCTGCGCCAGAACCAGTCGCCGAAGCCAAGCAGCCTGGCCACCGCGAAGTCACCGTAGCGCGGGGTGACACCTTGTCCACCCTGTTCGAAAAAGTCGGCCTGCCAGCCAGCGCAGTCCATGAAGTATTGGCCAGCAACAAGCAGGCGAAGCAGTTCAGCCAGCTCAAGCACGGCCAGGTGTTGCAGTTCGAACTCGACAAAGACGGCCAACTGACCAACCTGCACAGCAAAGTCAGCAACCTCGAAACCATTCGCCTGACCAAAAGCGCCAAGGGCTACAGCTTCAACCGCGAAATCAGCAAGCCTGTGGTCCGTACGGCCTACGCCCACGGCGTGATCAAGAGCTCGCTGTCGGCCTCCGCTCAGCGTGCCGGCCTGTCCCACAGCCTGACCATGGACATGGCACGCGTGCTGGGCTACGACATCGACTTCGCCCAGGACATCCGCCAGGGTGACGAATTCGACGTGGTGTACGAGCAAAAAGTCATGGATGGCAAGGTGGTCGGCACCGGTAACATCCTGTCCGCTCGCTTCAGCAACCGCGGCAAAACCTACACCGCCGTGCGGTACACCAACAAACAGGGTAATACCAGCTACTACACTGCCGACGGCAACAGCCTGCGCAAAGCGTTCATCCGCACCCCGGTGGATTTCGCCCGCATCAGCTCGCGCTTTTCCGCTGGCCGTAAGCACCCGATTCTGAACAAGATCCGCGCCCACAAAGGTGTTGACTATGCCGCCCCGCGCGGTACACCGATCAAGGCCGCCGGTGACGGCCGCATCGAGCTGGCTGGGCGCCGGGGTGGCTACGGCAATACCGTGATCATCCAGCACGGCAACCGCTACAAGACCCTATACGGTCACATGCAAGGCTTCGCCAAAGGCATCAAGACTGGCGGCTCGGTCAAGCAGGGCCAGATCATCGGCTACATCGGCACCACCGGCCTTTCCACCGGGCCGCACTTGCATTACGAGTTCCAGGTCAACGGCGTGCACGTCGACCCGCTAAGCCAGAAAGTGCCGATGGCCGACCCGATCGCCAAGGCCGAACGCTCACGCTTCCTGCAGCAGAGCCAGCCACTGATCGCCCGCATGGATCAGGAAAAGGCCACCATGCTCGCTGCGAACAAGCGCTGAGTCATGGCGCTTTATCTGGGGGTGATGTCCGGTACCAGCCTCGATGGCCTGGACATCGCCCTGATCGAACAGCGCGAGCAACCAACACTGCTCGCCACGCATTACATCCCCATGCCCGCCGACCTGCGCCAGGGCCTGCTGAGCCTTTGCGCCAGCGGCCCTGACGAAATCGCGCGCGCCGCCCTGGCCGAGAACCGCTGGGCCAGCCTGGCAGCCGAAGGTATTGGCCACTTGCTCGCAAGCCAGGGGCTTGCGCCAAGCGCCATCCGCGCCATCGGCAGCCATGGCCAGACCATCCGCCACGAACCTGCCCGGGGCTTCACCGTGCAGATCGGCAACCCGGCACTGCTTGCAGAGCTTACCCAGATCAGCGTGATCGGCGACTTCCGACGCCGCGATGTGGCCGCTGGCGGGCAAGGGGCACCCTTGGTACCGGCATTTCACGAAACCCTGTTCAGCCATCTGGGCCAACGGCTCGCCGTGCTCAATGTGGGGGGCTTCAGTAACCTCAGCCTGATTGCCAATGATACGCCGGTGCATGGTTTCGACTGTGGGCCCGGCAATGTGTTGCTGGACGCCTGGATCGAGTCCAAGCGCGGCCAGCACTACGACGCTGACGGTGCCTGGGCAGCCAGTGGCGAGGTGATCGAAGCGCTGCTTGCAGCTCTGTTGAGCGACCCGTTCTTTGCCGGCACCGGCCCCAAGAGTACGGGGCGCGAAGTGTTCAACCTGGCGTGGCTGCAAAGGCACCTGAGCAAACTGCCGCCCTACCGTGACCAGGATGTACAGGCGACCCTGCTGGAGCTGACAGCGCGCAGCATCATCGACTCACTGCGCAACGCTCAGCAGGGCACCGAGGCGCTGCTGGTGTGCGGTGGCGGGGCCCGCAACGGGGCGTTGATGCGCCGGCTTGCCCAGCTGTTGCCGGGCGCCCAGGTGTCCAGCACTGCGGCCCATGGCGTCGACCCGGACTGGGTAGAGGCCATGGCCTTCGCCTGGCTGGCCCATTGCTGCCTGGAAGGTATCCCAGCCAACCGCCCGAGTGTGACAGCTGCCCGGGGCTTGCGCGTGCTCGGCGCCATCTACCCGGCGTAACGCCCCAGCACAATGCAAAACGCCGCGCAAATGCGCGGCGTTTTCGTACAGCCCGTGATCAGATCGAGAACGAAGAACCACAACCGCAGGTGGTGGCGGCGTTCGGGTTCTTGATGACGAAGCGCGAGCCTTCCAGCCCTTCCTGGTAGTCCACCTCGGCACCCGCCAGATACTGGAAGCTCATCGGGTCGACCACCAGCGACACGCCTTCACGCTCGACGATGGTGTCATCCTCGGCCACATCTTCATCGAAGGTGAAACCGTACTGGAAGCCCGAGCAGCCACCGCCGGTCACGAATACCCGCAACTTCAGACGCTCATTGCCTTCCTCGTTGACCAGGGTCTTCACCTTGTGGGCTGCCCCTTGGGTGAATTCCAGACCGGTAGGGGTGAAGGTTTCGACGCTCATGCTGATTCTCCCGGCGCAGTTGCCGCCATAAAACTCGATGACGCGCATTATCCGCTTCTCCGAGAAAATTGGTCAAGAATTGTGCGGCTTTAGTCGCGCCCACAAAAAGGCCCGCACTCGGCGGGCCTTGTGCCAGCTTGTGCCCTTATGGGAGCAGGCCCGCGTGGGACAGGCCCATGCGCTCATTCAGGCCGAACAGGATGTTGAGATTCTGCACCGCCTGGCCCGAGGCACCTTTGACCAGGTTGTCGATGACCGAAAGCACCACCACCAAGTCCCCCCCTTGCGGGCGATGAACGGCAATACGGCAGACGTTGGCACCGCGCACACTGCGTGTTTCCGGGTGGCTGCCGGCCGGCATCACATCCACGAACGGCTCATCGGCATAACGCTTCTCGAACAGCGCCTGCAGATCAACCGAGGTATCAACCACGGTGGCATACAGGGTGGCGTGGATGCCGCGGATCATGGGCGTCAGGTGTGGCACGAAGGTCAGGCCGATGTCCTTGCCCGCCGCCAGGCGCAAGCCCTGGCTGATTTCCGGCAGGTGGCGATGACCTTTGACCGCGTAAGCCTTCATGCTTTCGCCAGCCTCGCAGAACAGCGAACCCACCGCCGCCCCCCGCCCGGCGCCGCTGACGCCCGACTTGCAGTCGGCAATCAGGCGCGATGGGTCGGCCAGGCCGGCCTCCAGCAATGGCAGGAAGCCCAGCTGGGTGGCCGTCGGGTAGCACCCCGGCACTGCAATCAGGCGAGCCTGGCGGATTTTCTCGCGATTCACCTCAGGCAAGCCGTAGACGGCGTCCTTGAGCAGCTCCGGCGCGCCATGAGGCTGGCCGTACCACTTGCCCCACTCGGTGGCATCCTGCAGGCGGAAGTCGGCCGACAGGTCAATCACCTTGGTTCCGGCCGCCAGCAGTTCGCCGGCCAGGGCGTGGGCAACGCCGTGGGGCGTTGCAAAAAACACCACATCACACGCTGCCAAGGCTTTGCTGTCCGGCACACTGAACGCCAGGCCGTCATAGTGGCCGCGCAGGTTCGGGTACATGTCAGCTACCGCCACGCCCGCTTCGGAGCGCGAAGTGATGACCGCCACTTCGGCCTGAGGATGCTGTGCCAGCAGACGCAACAGCTCGACGCCGGTGTAACCCGTGCCGCCGACGATACCGACCTTGATCATAACGCTTGCCCCTTATCAACGAGCCCACTGGAAAGCGCACGATAATAGGGGTGCAAGCCGCCTGTAACAACTCTTCGGGTGACCCTTCGGGCGCTTGACCACTACTATCTGACGACCGTGAAACCTGAAGGAACTCCCTCAATGCTTTACCTATGGATCAAAGCGCTGCATATCGTCAGCGTGGTCTGCTGGTTCGCCGGCCTGTTCTACCTGCCCAGGTTGTTCGTCTACCACGCCCAGAGCCAGGACAGCATCAGCCAGGACCGCTTCGTGACCATGGAACGCAAGCTGTACCGCGGCATCATGAACCCGGCCATGATCGCTACCTATGTGTTCGGTGCCTGGATGCTCTACCTGACCCCGGGCTGGCTGAGCCAGGGCTGGTTGCATGCCAAGCTCACCCTGGTGATTCTGCTGACCGGCTACCATCACATGTGCGGCGCCCAACGCAAACGCTTCGCCAGCGGCGCCAATACCCGCAGCCACGTCTACTATCGCTGGTTCAATGAAGTCCCGGTGTTGTTCCTGCTGGGTATCGTAATTCTCGTGGTGGTCAAACCGTTCTGACGGTAACCCCCTACAGGAGCCTTGCCATGTCATTGCCCGCCTCGCTCGAACAACGCCTGCGCCTGCCCGTGGTCGCCGCACCGATGTTCCTGATCTCCAACCCCAGGCTGGTCCTGGCCTGCTGCGCCGCCGGCGTGGTCGGCAGCTTCCCGGCCCTGAACCAGCGCGACAGCGCAGGGTTCAAGGCCTGGCTCGAAGAGATCGAGGCCGGGCTTGCCCAACTGCAAGCACCGGCACCCTATGCCGTGAACCTGATCGTGCACCCGACCAACCCTCGCCTGCAGGCGGACCTTGCCCTGTGCGTGGCGCACAAGGTGCCGATCGTCATCACCAGCCTGGGTGCGGTGAAGGAGGTAGTCGATGCCGTGCACAGCTACGGCGGGCTGGTATTCCACGACGTTACCACCCGCCGCCATGCCGAGAAGGCCGCCGAGGCGGGTGTCGATGGCCTGATCGCAGTGGCGGCGGGCGCCGGCGGCCATGCCGGCACCTGGAGCCCATTCGCCCTGGTGGCGGAGATCCGGCAGTTCTTCGACAAGACCCTGCTGCTGGCGGGCTGCATCAACCACGGCCATGAGGTCCTGGCGGCACAACTACTGGGGGCCGACCTTGCCTACATGGGCACCCGCTTCATCGCCACCACCGAAAGCCAGGCCCAGGCTGCCTACAAGCAGATGCTGCTCGATGCCCATGCCGTCGACATCATCCATACCCCCGCAGTGTCCGGCATCCCGGCCAGCTTCCTGCGCCCGAGCCTGGAGCAGGCGGGCTATGACATGAACGCACTCACGCATGGCCATGAACCGGGCAAGCTCAAACCGATCGACGACGAAGCCAAGGCCTGGAAAACCGTATGGTCGGCAGGCCAGGGAGTGGGCGATATCCATGACCTGCCCAACGCCCGCGCACTGATCGAACGCCTGCAAAGCGAGTACCGGGAAGCCCTGGATCGCTGCCAGGGTATTCGCGCCCAGGCCTTGTAGCAAAAGGCAACACCTTGCCCGGCCAAGCTGTACACTAGGCGCCCTCTTCAGCCCCAGGAGCCTTTGCATGACCCGTTACGCCATGATCACTGGTGCTTCCAGCGGCCTGGGCCTGGCCCTGGCGGAAGCGCTGGCACGGCGCGGGCGCAACCTGATCCTGGTGGCACGCCAGCGCGAGACGCTGGAGCCGGTGGCCATCGAGCTGACCCAACGTTTCGGTGTCGAGGTACTGTTCCGAGCCTGCGACTTGAGCCAGCCCCTTCGCCTGTCGGGCTTCGTGCTCGAACTGGAAGAAGGTGAGCGGCGTATCGACCTGCTGGTCAATTGCGCAGGCCTGCGCACCTACGGGCCGTTTCTGGCCCATGAGTGGGCCGACGAGCAGGACCTGCTGGAGGTCAATATCCTGGCCATGAGCCGCCTCTGCCATGCCATCGGCAACCTGATGGCAGTCCAGGGCGGCGGGCAGATCCTCAATGTGGCGGGCCTGGCCGGTGTCGCGCCGGGCCCCTGGATGGCGGCCTATGCAGCCAGCAAGGCCTATGTGCTGAGTTTCTCCCAGGCACTGCGCGAAGAGCTCAAGCGCACTGGCATCAAGGTCTCGGTGCTATGCCCAGGCCCCGTGCGCTCATCGCGCCGGCGCATTCCCCGGCTCGAAGGCAGCACTCGCTGCCTCAGCCCCGAAGAAGTGGCGCTGTACACGGTGCGCGCCCTGGACAAGAACCGCACACTGATCACCCCCGGCCGGCGCAATCGCTGGCTGGCATTCGCGCCGCGCCTGCTGCCCCGCTGGCTGGTGCGCAAGCTCGCTGGGGTGATCCATCGCCGCTACTGCCCGGTCGGAATGGAATAGCCACTGGGCGAGCGGCGCCCGGCTGAGTACACTCGGCCCGGACCCTCACCATGGAGCAAGTGCTGTGGACGATTTATTCACCAGGATCATCAACCGGGAAATCCCGGCGAAGATCATTTACGAGGACGACCAGGTTCTGGCGTTCCACGATATCGCCCCCCAGGCGCCCGTGCATTTTCTGGTCATCCCGAAAAAGCACATCCGCACCCTCAATGACCTGACCGAAGAGGACAAAGGCCTGGCCGGTCACATCCTGTTCACCGCCCAGCGTCTGGCCAAGGAACTAGGCTGCGAAGAGGGCTTCCGCGTGGTCATGAACTGCAACGAACTGGGTGGGCAGACCGTCTACCACATTCACATGCACGTGCTTGGCCAGCGCCAGATGCACTGGCCGCCGGGCTGATCCAGGGCAAGCGACCCTTGCGCTATTGCGGTAAACTGTCGGGCACACTCTTGCGGAGGTGCCCGATGGCTACCGAACGTCACTACTCGCCGCTCGACCGCTTGTTGCTGCAGGCCGATACCGCCATGCGCACCTTGCTGCCCTTCAGCGGCCAACCGTCCCGCCCATCCCCGGCCATCGTCCAGCCGGATGCCGACCTGGATGACGCCCAGAGCCGCCACATTGCCGGCCTCATGCGCATCAACCATACCGGCGAAGTCTGCGCCCAGGCGCTGTACCAAGGCCAGGCACTGACCGCCAAACTGCCCCAGGTACGCAAAGCCATGGAGCATGCCGCCGAAGAAGAAATCGACCACCTGGCCTGGTGTGAACAGCGCATTCGCCAGTTGAATAGCCACCCAAGCGTGCTCAACCCGCTGTTCTACGGCATGTCGTTCGGCATTGGCGCGCTCGCCGGGCTGATCAGCGACAAGGTCAGCCTGGGCTTCGTCGCCGCCACCGAGCATCAGGTGTGCAAACACCTGGACGAACACCTGGAGCAGATTCCGCACGAGGACGAAAAGTCTCGCGCCATTCTCGAACAGATGCGCATAGATGAAGAGCAGCACGCCGAGTCTGCCCTCGAGGCGGGCGGCTATCGTTTTCCAGCCCCGGTGCGTTTCGGCATGAGCCTGCTGGCCAAGGTCATGACCAAGAGCACCTACCGTATTTGAAGGTAAACCCATGACGGAACGATTCAGCGCCAAGGACCTGGCGCGCGCCGTGCACGCCGGCATCCTCCAGCCGGGCCAGGATCAAGCCCTGCTGCAGTTTCTGCGCCAGCAACCGGCAACGCGCGGCAGCTTCCAGCTGGCGCACGTCGCGTTCTACTTCGGCGCCTTGCTCATCATGGGCGCCATGGGCTGGCTGCTCACCGAAGCCTGGATGCAGATCGGCGACTGGGCACTGCTGGCCATCGCGACGCTGTACATCCTTTTGTTGACGCTCTTCGCCCTCAACCTGCAACGGCGCGCACAACCGGTCGCCGCTGGCGTACTGGCGGCGGTCGCGGTGAGCATCGTGCCGCTGGCGGTGTTTGCCATCGAGCGCCTGGTCGGCTGGTGGCCGCTGGATGACAGGCAATCGGCCTATCACCAGTACTACACCTATGTGCAGGGTGGCTGGTTGTTGATGGAGGCCGCCACGGTGGTCGCCGGGCTGCTGATGCTGCGGCTGATCCCCTACCCGTTCATCGTGATGCCAATCGCCATGGCGTTGTGGTTCATGTCGATGGACCTCAGCGAGTGGTTCTTCGGTTCGCCGTTCAGCTGGGAGCAACGGCGCGAAGTATCGCTCTGGTTCGGCCTGGGGATGCTGCTGGTATTCCTGGTGGCGGACGGCCGCACCCGTGAGGACTATGCCCACTGGGGCTATCTGGCCGGGCTCGCGGCGTTCTGGGGTGGGCTGACGCTGGTGGACAACGGTAGCGAGCTGGGCAAGGCCCTCTACTGCCTGATCAATATCGGGCTGATGGCCATCGCCGTGCTGTTGCGCAGGCCGGTGTTCATGGTGTTTGGGGCGTTGGGGGTGGCAGCTTATCTGGGCTACCTGTCTTACGAGGTGTTTGCCGAGTCGCTGCTGTTCCCGGTGGTGGTGACGGTGATCGGGCTGGGGGTTATCTGGCTGGGGTTGGCTTATCAAAAGCGGCGGGAGCGGTTGAGCCAGGCATTCAGAAACGTACTCCCGCAGTGGTTGCAAGTTGCCCTTCCGGCATTACGCAACTGAACACAGCCGGGGCTACGGGGCAGCCCCGAACATTTCGGACTCAACCCAACTCTACGATCTCGTAGCCGTGGGTGATCTCGACGCCCGCGCGCTCCAGCATGATCGACGCAGAGCAGTATTTCTCGGCCGACAGCTCAACTGCCCGCTTGACCTGGGCCTCTTTCAAGCCACGGCCCTTCACCACGAAATTCATGTGGATCTTGGTAAACACTTTCGGGTCTTCGCTGGCGCGCTCGGCTTCCAGGAATGCCTCGCAGCTCTCCACCGCCTGGCGCGACTTCTTCAAGATGCTGACCACATCGAAGCTGCTGCAGCCACCCAAGCCCAACAACAGCATTTCCATCGGGCGCACGCCCAGGTTTCGGCCACCAGCCTCAGGCGGGCCGTCCATCACGACGACATGCCCGCTCCCCGACTCGCCGAGGAACATCGCGTCACCGGCCCACTGGATACGTGCCTTCATCTACCTGGACTCCTAATTTTCGGAAAAGGGTGTCAGCTTAGACCTTGTGTGGCTGTCGGAAAAGCTCGAGACGTGTCGGTTTAGTACCGAAACATCCTGTAGTGTCTGATAAGCTGGCGCCAAATGACTGGCGCTTGCCGCCAGACACTTCCTACAAGAAGCCTATGTGTCGTATCGAACAGGATTTCGTGATGGTTGCCTCAGCCCTACCCGCCAAGATCAAGAATATCGACAAACTGCTGGTGCACTGCCAGCGCCGCCGCTACACCGCCAAGAGCAACATCATCTGCGCCGGCGATCGGGCCGAAACATTGTCGTTCATCATCAAGGGTTCGGTGACCATCCTCATCGAGGACGACGACGGTCACGAAATGATCATCGCCTACCTCAACAGCGGTGATTTCTTTGGCGAGCTGGGGCTTTTCGAACCCGTGGAAGGCGAACAGCAGCGCAGTGCCTGGGTCCGCGCCAAGACCGAATGTGAAGTGGCAGAGATCAGTTACGACAAGTTTCGCGAACTCTCACGCCAGGACCCAGACATCCTCTACGCCCTGGGTGGCCAGATGGCGCAGCGCCTGCGCAATACCACGCGCAAGGTCGGCGACCTGGCCTTCTTCGATGTGACCGGCCGCGTCGCGCGCTGCCTGCTCGAGCTGTGCAAGCAACCCGATGCAATGACCCACCCCGACGGCATGCAGATCAAGATCACCCGACAGGAGATCGGCCGTATCGTCGGGTGCTCGCGGGAGATGGTCGGCCGCGTCCTCAAAGACCTTGAGGAGCGCAGCCTGGTGCAGGTAAAGGGCAAGACCATGGTGGTCTACGGTACCCGTTAGTCCTTGGGCAGGTCTGCAAGCACCTTGGCATAGGCCTGCGAGAGGCGCTCGAACCAGGGCGCTGCGGGCGCGACTTCGTGCAAGGCGATATGCGCATCGGGGCGGCAGCGCTGCTCCAGCTCGCAGCACTCGTTGAAGCGGTTGACGGCCGCGACCATCGACTCACGCTCGTTATCCAGCAACAGTGCACCATGCACCAGCACCACCGGGCGTTTTCCGCCCAGCCCCTGGCGCCAGCGCTGGGCCGTGCCGACCAACTTGCGACCATTGAGATTGACGTTGTAGCGGCCATCGCAGAACGCCCCGTCGATCTCGCCCACCGAAGCTACCCCGCCCCATTCCCGTAGCACCTCGCACAGCGGCAGGCACAGGCGTTCGTAGGCATTCTCGATGCGCCCATGGTCACCTTCGCTGCGCGGTGCCACATACACCAGCGCCACATTCACCGTGGCATGCGATTGCGGCACCGGCTCACCGCCAGTCTCGCGCAACAGCACCGGCCAGCCGGCAATCGCAAGCTCGGCACAGGCGGCTTCGAAATTGTCCAGGCGGCTCATGCGGCGCGGCATGACCAGGGCATGGTCGGTCGGGCGCCAGAACAGCACACCGAATTCGCGCTCGCCGCGGCACACGGCGGCCAGCAGGTCCTGCTCGGCATGCAGGCCTTGTTCAACGGTCAGTGCCAGGGGTTGATCGGTCATTGATCCACCTTTGATGTGATTGTTCACGATGCAGCCCTTGCCCACAAAAAAGCCGGCAAAAGCCGGCTCGTCTTGGTCAGTCCAATGGCTGAACAGTCTTCTTCACCTGTTCCGGGAAGAACAGCCGCTGCAGTTCAAGCCCCGGTTGCTCGGCCCGCATGAACGCCTCGCCCACCAGGAACGAGTAAACCTCGTTGATTGCCATCAGCTCGACATCGGCACGGTTGAGAATGCCGCTTTCGGTAATGGCCAGACGCTCGCGCGGAATACGCGGCAGCAGGTCGAGCGTGGTCTCCAGGCTGACCTCGAAGGTGTGCAGGTTGCGGTTGTTGACGCCGACCAGCGGGGTATCGAGGGTGTTCAGCGCGCGCTCCAGCTCATCGCCGTCATGCACTTCGACCAGCACATCCAGGCCGACATCCTTGGCCGTGGCGGCCAGCTCGGCCATCTTCACGTCATCCAGCGCCGAGACGATCAGCAGCACGCAGTCGGCGCCCAGCGCCCGTGCCTCGACAATCTGGTAGGGGTCGATCATGAAGTCCTTGCGGATCACCGGCAGCGAAACTGCGCCGCGGGCCTGCTGCAGGTACGCATCAGCGCCCTGGAAGTAATCCACATCGGTCAGCACCGACAGGCAGGTCGCCCCGCCCTTCTCGTAGCTGACGGCGATGTCCGCCGGCACGAAGTGCTCGCGGATCACGCCCTTGCTCGGCGATGCCTTCTTGATTTCGGCAATGACCGCGGGTTGCTTGCGCTTGGCCTGCTCGATCAGCGCATTGGCAAAGCCACGTGGGGCGTCGGCGGCCTTGGCCAGGCGCTCCAGCTCGGCAAGGCTGACCCGGGCACTGCGCTCGGCCACTTCCTCGACTTTGCGGGCGAGGATCTTTTCCAGCACGGTCGGTACGCTCATGCTTCGTTCTCCAGCTTGAATACGGCGGTGAAGGCACCCAGTTCCTGCAGTTTTTCCCAGGCAAGCCCTGTATGCAGTACGTCGTGGGCAAGTTCCACGCCCTGCGCCAGGGTCATGGCATGATCAGCGGCATACAGCGCAGCGCCAGCATTGAGCACGATCATTTCGGCCGCTTTCTGACCGTTCTCGGTCTTGCGCCGGCCCAGTGCATCACGAATCAGCTCGTACGAGGCCTGCGGGCCGTCGACGGCCAGGCCATGCAGGCTCTGGCTCTTCATGCCGAGGTCTTCGGGCTCGACCCAATATTCAGTGATCTCGCCCTTCTTCAGCTCGGCTACGAAGGTCGGCGCCGCCAGGCTGAACTCGTCCAGGCCGTCCTTGGAGTGAACCACCAGAACATGTTTGCTGCCCATGCGCTGCAGCACTTCGGCCAGCGGGCGGCACAATGCCTGGTTGAACACGCCGACCACCTGGTGCTTCACACCGGCCGGATTCGTAAGCGGGCCCAGCATGTTGAACAGGGTGCGCAGGCCCAGGTCGCGACGCGGGCCAGCGGCGTACTTCATTGCCTTGTGATGGCTTTGCGCAAACATGAAACCGATGCCCAGGCTGTCGATGCAACGGGCGACCTGCACCGGGGTCAGGTTCAGGTAGATGCCGGCCGCTTCCAGCAGGTCGGCGCTGCCGCTCTTGCCCGAAACCGCGCGGTTACCATGCTTGGCCACCGGGCAACCGGCTGCGGCCAGGACAAACGCCGACGCCGTGGAAACGTTGAAGATGTTGGCACCATCGCCGCCGGTACCAACGATATCGACCACACCATCGAGGCTCTTCAGCTCGACCTTGTCGGCCAGCTCACGCATCACCGAAACCGCACCGACAATCTCGTCGATGCTCTCGCTTTTCATGCGTATGCCCATCAGGAAGGCACCGATCTGCGCCTCGCTGCATTGGCCGGTCATGATCTGACGCATGACGTCGCTCATTTCTTCAGTGGACAGGTCCAGATGGCCGACGATGCGGCTCAGCGCGCTCTTGATATCCATGTTCGATCCTTAGCGGCGGCCGCCGGTCTGCTTGAGGAAGTTGGCGAACAGCTCGTGGCCCTGCTCGGTGAGGATGGATTCGGGGTGGAACTGCACCCCTTCGATGTTCAACGTCTTGTGGCGCAGGCCCATGATCTCGTCGACCGTGCCGTCGGCATGAGCGGTCCAGGCGGTGACTTCAAGGCACTCGGGCAGGGTTTCACGCTTGACCACCAGGGAGTGGTAACGAGTAACGGTGAGCGGGTTATTGAGGCCGGCGAATACGCCCAGGTCGCGGTGCAGCACCGGGCTGGTCTTGCCGTGCATCACCTGACGGGCGCGCACTACGTCGCCGCCAAACGCCTGGCCGATGGACTGGTGGCCTAGGCACACGCCCAGAATCGGCAGCTTGCCGGCGAAATGCAGGATCGCCTCGATCGACACACCCGCCTCGCTCGGCGTGCAAGGGCCAGGGGAGACAACGATGCGCTCCGGGTTGAGGGCTTCGATTTCAGCGAGGGTCATTTCGTCATTGCGAATGACCTTGACCTCGGCACCCAACTCGCCCAGGTATTGAACGACGTTGTAGGTGAATGAGTCGTAGTTGTCGATCATCAGTAACATCGGGCTAAACCTCTTGAATCTACTGACTTTAGAATACGAACCTTGCTACACCGCCCGCAGCATGGCATTGCCACGAAGAGCATTCGGAAACGGATAAGAAGGCAAACAGAAACGGGCCGGGCTGGCCGGCAGGAGATAAAGTCAGGCGCGCCAACGCCAACGGGCGTGGGCCTTGATTACGCGCATCAAGAGTTTGCTGACGATCAACACAGGATAGGTCTCGCTCATACGTCCCCGCACAGTAGCCTACCGGGACGACGGGCGCAATATGCCTGTAAACACTGGGAAACGAATGGACTTGGGAGACAAGCCCCGCGATTTGCTAAGGTCGATCGGGTAGTGCTCATAAAAACAATGAAAAGGATGTTCCCAGATGCGAAAAGCTCCATTGTTGCGTTTTACCCTCGCCACATTGGCCCTGGCCTGCAGCCAGGCGTTCGCCGCACCCTCCCCTTACTCGACCCTGATCGTGTTTGGCGACAGCCTGAGTGATGCCGGGCAGTTTCCGGACCTGACCGGTGGCACCGCAGGCATGCGCTTTACCAACCGCGATGCCGATGGCAACTATGCACCGATATCGCCGATGATTCTCGGCGGTCGGCTGGGTATCTCCCCTGACGAACTCAACCCTTCCACGTCAGTGGGCATCCAGCCTGATGGCAACAACTGGGCGGTGGGTGGCTACACGACGCAGCAGATTCTTGATTCGATCACTACAACGTCCGAGACGGTCATTCCGCCAGGCAACTTTGGTGCAGGCGCGGTACTTCGAGACCGCCCTGGTTATCTGGCCAACGGCCTACGTGCCGACCCGAATGCACTCTATTACCTTACCGGCGGCGGCAACGACTTCCTTCAGGGCCTGGTAAACAGCCCCGCCGACGCTGCAGCTGCCGGAGGCCGCCTGGCCGCCAGCGCCCAGGCTCTGCAACGGGGTGGCGCACGCTACATCATGGTCTGGCTATTACCCGACCTGGGCCAGACGCCAAACTTCAGCGGCACCCCACAGCAAAACCCGCTGTCGCAGCTCTCCAGCGTGTTCAACCAGTCGCTGCTCAATCAGCTCGGGCAGATCGACGCCGAGATCATCCCACTGAACATCCCCGTTCTACTGGGTGAGGCCTTGGCCAGCCCCAGTCAGTTCGGCCTGGCCAGCGGCCAGAACCTGGTCGGCACCTGCTACAGCGGCAATAGCTGCGTCGAAAACCCGGTATACGGCGTCAACGGCACCAGCCCCGACCCGACCAAGTTGCTGTTCAACGACTCGGTGCACCCGACCATTGCCGGCCAGCAGTTGATTGCCGACTACGCCTACTCGATCATCTCCGCACCGTGGGAGCTGACCCTGCTGCCGGAAATGGCCCACGCCAGCCTGCGCGCCCACCAGGACGAACTGCGCAACCAGTGGCAAACACCCTGGCAAGCCGTGGGGCAGTGGCAGGCATTCGTCGCCACCGGTGCCCAGGACCTGGACTTTGACGGCCAGCACAGCGCGGCCAGCGGCGACGGCCGGGGCTACAACCTGACCCTGGGTGGCAGCTATCGCGTGAGCGATGCCTGGCGCCTGGGCCTGGCGGGCGGCGTTTACCGGCAGAAACTGGAGGCCGGGGAACAGGATTCGGACTACAAGCTCGACAGCTACCTGGCCACGGCTTTCGCCCAGTATCGCCATGACCGCTGGTGGGCAGATGCCGCACTGACTGCCGGCCACCTGGACTACAGCGACCTCAAGCGCACCTTCGCCCTCGGCGTGAATGACCGCAGCGAGAAAGGCGATACCGACGGCGAGGCTTGGGCGCTGACGGGTCGGCTGGGCTATAACCTGGCCGCCGAGAGCAGCCCCTGGCAACTGGCACCGTTCATCAGCGCCGATTATGCCCGGGTCAAGGTCGATGGCTATGACGAAAAGAGCGGGCGCTCGACCGCGCTGGGCTTCGATGACCAGGAGCGCACCTCCCGCCGGTTGGGCATTGGGCTGCTAGGCAGTGTGCAAGTGGCTGCGAGTACCCGGGTGTTTGCCGAGGTCGCTCAGGAACACGAGTTCGAGGATGACCAGCAGGATGTGACCATGCACCTGACGACGTTACCGGCCAACGACTTCACCCTGACCGGGTATACGCCGCATAGCGACCTGACCCGGGCCAGCGTGGGGCTGAGCCATGAGCTGGTGGCGGGGGTGCATGTGCGGGGGAACTACAACTGGCGCAAGAGTGATGAGTTGAAGCAGCAGGGGGTGAGCTTGGCGGTGAGTGTGGACTTCTGAATTTTGGGGCCGCTTTGCGGCCCTCTCGCGACGCAAGGCCGCTCCTACAGGGGGCGGATTGTACCTGTAGGAGCGGCCTTGCCGGGGCGCCGGACCGGTCGGAAAGGGCTGCAACGCAGCCCCAAAACCTCATCACCTACTTGGCAGATGTCTGCTCAGCCAACGCCACCGCGCGGAACATCGCCCGGCGCTTGTTGATGGTTTCTTCCCATTCCAGCGCCGGCACCGAGTCCGCCACGATGCCGCCACCCGCCTGCACATGCAGTTCGCCGTCCTTGATGACCGCAGTACGGATGGCAATCGCGGTATCCATGTTGCCGTTCCAGGCAAAATAGCCCACCGCGCCACCGTAAACGCCACGCTTGACCGGCTCCAGCTCGTCGATGATCTCCATCGCACGGATCTTCGGTGCACCCGACAGGGTCCCGGCCGGCAAAATCGCGCGCAATGCGTCCATCGCGGTCAGGCCCTCGCGCAACTGCCCGGTGACGTTGGAAACGATGTGCATCACGTTGGAGTAACGCTCGATCACCATCTTCTCGGTCAGGCGCACACTGCCCGTCGACGACACACGGCCCACGTCGTTGCGGCCCAGGTCGATCAGCATCAAGTGCTCGGCGATTTCTTTCTCGTCCGACAGCAGGTCGTCTTCCAGAGCACGGTCCGCTTCCTCGGTAGCACCGCGCGGGCGGGTGCCGGCAATCGGGCGCACGGTGACCAGGTTGTCCTCGACCCGCACCAGCACTTCAGGCGAACTGCCGACCACATGGAAGTCGCCGAAATTGAAGAAGTACATGTATGGCGTCGGGTTGAAGCAGCGCAAGGCACGGTACAGGTCAATGGGCGCCGACTTGAAGTCGATCGACATGCGCTGGGACGGCACCACCTGCATGCAGTCACCCGCCAGGATGTACTCCTTGATGCGGCCAACCGCGTTTTCGTAATCCTCGCGGGTATAGCTGGAGCGGAACTCCGGCTCGGCCGCCTGCGGGCCGCTCAGGTCCAGGCCACGGCGCGGGGTGATAGGCTGGCGCAATGTCTCCAGCAACCCTGCCAGGCGGGCCTTGCCTTGTTCGAAGGCCTGTTCCTCGGCCGGGTCTACCAGCACGATGGCGTGCATCTTGCCGGCCAGGTTGTCGAACACCACCACGGCGTCGGACACCATCAGCAGGATATCCGGCACGCCCAATGGGTCCGGGTTCGGGCTTGCACCCAGACGCTTCTCCACATAGCGCACGCAGTCATAACCGAAGTAGCCAACCAAGCCGCCATTGAAACGTGGCAGGCCAGGGATATCGGCGACCTTGTAACGGTCCTTGAACGACTCGACGAAGGCCAGCGGGTCGTCGACGTCATGGCGCTCTACCTCGACGCCATCCTGCAGGATACTCACCTGATAGCCATGCACCCGCATCACGGTGCGCGATGGCAGGCCGATCATCGAGTAACGGCCCCATTTCTCCCCGCCCTGTACCGACTCGAGCAGATAGGAGTTGGGCTGATCAGCCAGTTTCAGGTAGATCGACAGCGGCGTGTCGAAGTCGGCCAGGGTTTCACAGGCCAGGGGGATACGGTTGTAGCCGGCAGCGGCCAGGCGCAGGAATTCTTCGCGGGTCATGAGTAGCCTCGTGGCAAGCAGCAATAGGGTCAGGCAAACGGACGGGCCGGCAGGCGCCGGCGGGCAGAAGTCAGGCGCGCCAACGCCAACGGGCCAGGGCCTTGATGACTTTCATCCAGAATTTGCCAGTAACCGCCACGGTGGACTCTCTGTCTTGTGAGGCTTGAAGGTCCGCCAACGTTATCCCAGTGGCCGGGTCTGCGCAACCGGGCAGCAGCGCACGCAGATCGTCGATCACAAGGTTGGGCGACTCGTCGTTGATCGGCCGGCCATGGTTGTAGCCGTAGGTCAGGCCTACGCACTGCACACCCGCGGCCTTGGCGGCCAGTACATCGCTGCGCGAATCGCCGACGAACAGCGACTGTTGCGGCGTGACGCCGGCCATCTGCATGACGAACAGCAGCGCTGCGGGGTCGGGTTTCTTTTGTGGCAGGGTGTCGCCGCCGATGATCCAGCGGAAGTAGCGGCCGATCTTCATCTGGTCCAGCAGCGGGGCAACAAAGCGCTCGGGCTTGTTGGTGATCAGCGCCATCTCCACGCCTTGCTTGCGCAACCAGCGCAAGGTGTCTTGCACGCCGGGGTAAACCACGGTCAGTTCGTGGCTTTCGGCATAGGCATCCATGAACAGCGCCAGGGCCTGGTCGGCAAGCGCATCGTCCACCGACGCGTGCTCGATACCCCCTGCCAGCGCACGGCGCACCAGCACCTGGGCACCATTACCCACCCAGTGGCGCACCGCATCAAGGCCTGCCGGCGGGCGCCCGAGTTCGAGCAGCATGCGGTCCACGGCAGCGGCCAGGTCTGGCACGGAGTCGATCAGGGTACCGTCCAGATCGAACATCACCAGCCTGGGCAGCGTCCCCGGGAACAGCTGCTCGAAGCCGCTCATGGGCGGGCCTGAGCCAGTTCGGCGCGCATCTTGGCGATGACTTCCTGGTAGTCCGGGGCATTGAAGATTGCCGAGCCGGCGACGAAGGTGTCAGCGCCAGCGGCGGCGATTTCGCGGATATTGTTGACGTTGACGCCACCGTCGATTTCCAGGCGGATATCACGGCCGCTGGCGTCGATCAGCGCACGCGCCTCACGCAGTTTGTCGAGGGTGCCGGGGATGAACTTCTGCCCGCCAAAGCCTGGGTTGACGCTCATCAGCAGGACCATGTCGACCTTGTCCATCACGTACTTCAGGGCATCCAGGCTGGTCGCCGGGTTGAACACCAGGCCGGCCTTGCAACCGCCGTCGCGGATCAGCTGCAGCGAGCGGTCGATGTGCTGGCTGGCTTCCGGGTGGAAGGTGATGTAGGTGGCACCGGCGTCGATGAAGTCACCGATGATACGGTCAACCGGGCTGACCATCAGGTGCACGTCGATCGGCGCGGTCAGGCCGTACTTGCGCAGGGCGGTGCAGACCATCGGGCCGATGGTCAGGTTGGGTACGTAGTGGTTGTCCATCACATCGAAGTGAACGATGTCGGCACCAGCGGCCAGCACCTTGTCGACGTCCTCGCCCAGGCGGGCGAAATCGGCTGAGAGAATGGAGGGGGCAATAGCGTAGGGCTGCATGGCGCACCTGTAGGGCAGAATCACGGTGGCGCGCATTGTAACTCAGGCAAACGGATAGAGGCTGATTGGTATCAATCCGTGTCGACGAGGTACTCCAGCCTGTACCGGCCTCTTCGCGGGGCAAGCCCGCATCCACAAGGCCGGTACACGCAATACAGGGATCAGCCCGGCTGCTGGGTCCTCAGCTTCTCGCTACGCCCACGCAGCCACTCCAGGGTCAGCAGCAGCACCACCGAAAACGCGATCAGCAAGGTCGCCGCCGCCGCAATCGTCGGGCTCAGATTTTCGCGAATACCACTGAACATCTGCCGTGGCAGGGTCGCCTGCTCAGGCCCAGCAAGGAACAACGTCACCACCACCTCATCGAACGACGTCGCGAAGGCAAACAGCGCCCCCGAGATCACCCCCGGCGCGATCAACGGCAGGGTCACCCGGCGGAACGCCAGCAGCGGCGAGGCACCCAGGCTGGCTGCGGCGCGCACCAGGTTGTAGTTGAAGCCCTGCAACGTCGCCGACACGGTGATGATGACGAACGGCACACCCAGTACCGCATGCACCAGAATCAGCGAGGTAAAACTGTTGCCCAGCCCCAGCGGGGCGAAAAACAGGTAACTGGCCACACCAATGATCACCACCGGCACCACCATCGGCGAGATGACCAGCGCCATCACCAGCGACTTGCCCGGGAAATCGCCCCTGGTCAGGCCGATCGCTGCCAACGTACCAAACACCATGGCCAGCACTGTGGCCGCCGGGGCGACGATGATGCTGTTCTTCAATGCCCGCATCCACTCGGCAGAGCCGAAGAAGTCCTGGTACCACTGCAGCGAAAAGCCCTGCAGCGGGTACACCAGGAAACTGCCACTGTTGAAGGACAACGGCACGATCACCAACACCGGCAAGATCAGGAACAGCAGAATCAGGCCGCAAAGAATGCGCAGGCTGTAGAACCAGACCCGCTCCACGGGTGACATGTATGGGCTCAGCATGACAAGGCTCCTCAGCTCAGGCGCAGGCGGCTGGCGCCGACCAGCCAGCTATAGATCAGGTACAGCAACACGGTCGCCAGCAGCAACAGCCCACCCAGCGCGGTCGCCATGCCCCAGTTGATGCTGGTGTTGGTATAGAACGCCACGAAATAGCTGACCATCTGGTCGTTCGGGCTGCCCAGCAATGCCGGGGTGATGTAGTAGCCGATGGCCAGGATGAACACCAGCAGGCAACCCGCGCCAACCCCGGCGTAGGTCTGCGGGAAGTACACCCGCCAGAAGCTTGCGAACGGATGGCAACCCAGCGAGATGGCCGCGCGCATGTAACTGGGCGAAATGCCCTTCATCACGCTGTACAGCGGCAGGATCATGAACGGCAGCAAGATATGCACCATGGAGATGTACACACCGGTGCGGTTGAACACCAGCTCCAGCGGTTGGTCGATAATGCCCATGGCCATCAGCGCACTGTTGATCAGGCCGCCCGACTGCAGCAGCACGATCCACGCGGCCACCCGCACCAGGATCGAGGTCCAGAACGGCAGCAGCACCAGAATCATCAGCAGGTTGCTTTGCCGGGCCGGCAGGTTGGCCAACAGGTAGGCCAGCGGGTAGGCCAGCACCAGGCAGATGGCGGTAATCACCACACCCATCCACAGGGTACGGGCAAAGATATCCAGGTAGATGGCCTGGTCGGGCGTGGCCTTGGCCAGCTCGCCGAGGTCATCGATACGGTGGTCGAGCGATGCCAGCAGGTAGAACGAGGTGACCGTGCTGGTGTTGCGGCGGATCGCCTGCCAGTAGGCCGGGTCACCCCAGCGCTCATCGAGGGCCTGCAACGCTTCTTTATAGGAGGCCGGTTCAGCCTTGAACGGCAGCGCCCGGGCGGTCTTGGTCAACAGACTACGGTAGCCGGCCAGCTCCATGTTCAACCGCTTGGAGAGGTCGCCCAGGGTCTGGTTCTTGCGCGACTCGGCCAGGTCCTGGCTCAGTGCCTTGTACACGTCTTCGCCGGGCAAACTCTTGCCGTCCCACTGGGACACCGCTTCGACGGTACGCGGCAGGCCGGCGACCACCTCTGGGTTGCCGACGCTCTTGTACAACAGCGCTGCGATCGGCACCAGAAACACCAGCAGAAGGAACAGCGCCAGCGGCGCGATCAACGCCTGCGCCTTCCAGCGGTTGACCCGCTCGGCGTGCTTGAGGCGCTGCTTGAGACTAGGACCTGCGCCTTCGTTGAGGGGCACTGCAATGGCCATGGCGAACTCCGCAAAACAGGTAGACGGGAAGCGCCAGTGCAAGCCCTGGCGCTCCGACGAGGCGCTTTACTTCTTCGCCGCCCAGGCGTTGAAGCGTTGCTCGAGCTGCTCGCTGTTGTCGGCCCAGAAGGCCACGTCGATCTGCACCTGGTTGGCGATGTTCTCAGGCGTGGTCGGCATGTCTTTCTTCACCTCGTCCGACAGCAGGCTGACGGCCTTGGCGTTGGCCGGGCCGTAGGCGATGTTCTCGGAGTAGATTTTCTGTTGCTCGGGCTGGACGCTGTAGGCGATGAATTTCTTCGCCTCTTCGGCGTTCTTGGCGCCTTTTGGAATGGCCCAGGCGTCGAAGTCGTAGATGCCGCCGTTCCACACCACCTTGAGGTTGCTCTCTTTCTGCACGGCGGCGATCCGGCCGTTGTAGGCCGAGCTCATGACCACGTCACCCGAGGCCAGGAACTGAGGCGGCTGGGCGCCGGCTTCCCACCACTGAATGCTTGGCTTGAGTTCATCGAGCTTCTTGAAGGCACGGTCCTGGCCTTCTTTGGTAGCCAGCACCGTGTACACGTCCTTGGGCGCGACGCCGTCGGCCATCAAGGCGAATTCCAGGGTGTACTTGGCGCCCTTGCGCAGGCCACGCTTGCCCGGGAACTGCTTGGTGTCCCAGAAGTCGGCCCAACTGGTAGGCGCAGTCTTGAGCTTGTCGGCGTTGTAGGCCATTACCGTGGACCAGACGAAGAAGCCTACACCGCAGGGCTGGATGGCGCCGGGGACGTAGTCGGCTTGATCACCGAACAACGCCGGGTCGAGCTCTTCGAACATGCCCTCGTCGCAACCGCGCGACAGTTCTGGCGACTCTACTTCCACCAGGTTCCAGGACACACTCTTGGTGTCGACCATGGCCTTGACCTTGGCCATTTCGCCGTTGTACTCGCCGGCGACGATCTTGCCGTTACCCGCCTTCTCCCACGGCTCGTAGAACGCTTTGGTCTGGGCGGCCTTGTTGGCGCCGCCGAAAGAGATCACGGTCAGGTCGGCCGCCATGGCCTGGCCAGCGGCGAACAGCCCCAGGGCCAGGGCGGTCAGTTTCAACTGCTTGCGCATTATTATTCTCTCCACAGTACAGGGTTGGTGAAGCAATCCATCAATGGGCTTCGGCAATCGGATCGAGCGCGCGGGCGTGCTCCACCTCCCAGCCCAGCGGTACCACATCGCCCACGGCCAAGGCCGGGTCGAGCTCGGCGATCGGCTGCTTCACGAAGAAGTCGGCCTTGCCACAGACTTCCAGGCGCACCCGTACGTGGTCGCCCAGGTAGATGAACTCGGCCACACGGCCAGAGAAACGGTTGACGCAGCTTTCACTGTGGCCATTGAGGCGCACACGTTCCGGGCGGATCGACAAGGTCACCGGCTCGCCGGCCTGGCCGACATTCACCGCCAGCGCTTCGACCCGCTCGCCACGCGCCAGCTGCACCTGGCAACGGTGGCCATCGCTGGCCAGCAAGGTGCCGTTGATGCGGTTGTTCTCGCCGATGAAATTGGCGACGAAGGTGTTGCACGGCTGTTCATAGAGGGTGCGAGGGTCGGCGATCTGCTGAATTTCGCCCTGGTGGAACACCGCCACCCGGTCAGACATGGTCAGGGCCTCGCCCTGGTCGTGGGTCACGTAGACCACGGTCACACCCAGGCGCTGGTGGATATGCTTGATCTCCATCTGCATGTGTTCGCGCAGTTGCTTGTCGAGCGCGCCCAGCGGTTCGTCCATCAGCACCAGTTGCGGCTCGAACACCAGGGCACGGGCCAGGGCCACCCGCTGCTGCTGGCCGCCCGACAACTGGCCGGGGTAGCGCTTGGCGAAGGCATCGAGCTGGACCATGCTCAGCACACGCTTCACCCGCTCGCTGATGTCGGTCTTGCTGAGGTTGCGCACGCTCAGCGGGAAGGCGAGGTTCTCGGCCACGGTCATGTGCGGGAACAGCGCGTAGTTCTGGAACACCATGCCGATGTCACGCTTGTGCGGCGGTACGTTGTTGATCGAGCGCCCGGCCAGCTGGATTTCGCCAGCGGTGGGGGTTTCGAAACCGGCCAGCATCATCAGGCTGGTGGTCTTGCCCGAGCCGGACGGGCCGAGCAAGGTGAGGAACTCGCCCTTGCGGATGTCCAGGTTGAGGTTTTTGACGATCAGCGACTCGCCGTCGTAGCTCTTCTGCACACCACGGAAGCTGACCAGCGTTTCGCTGGTTGCAGCGTTCGAATTCGCCTCGCTCATGCCTGCACCTTCTTGTTGGATGACTGCGTAGGCAAAGACTAGACAAGACGCAAGTGCCCGAAAATCGGGGGCGCTGAGAGAATGCCATCATCCAGATGGAAGATTCGTTGTAGGGATTGCCCTACAAGGATGGCGGGTTTGGAATACTCGCGCTCGGCATCACACCGCTGCCACCAGCGGGCGCGGTGCAGGCTGCGCAAAGTGCATGTCGCAATCAGACCAGCTTGTGCTCCATGGCGTACTTCACCAGTTCCGCCAGCGAGTTGACCTTGAGCTTCTGCATCAGCCGCGCCTTGTGGGTGCTGATGGTCTTGCTCGACAGCGCCAGTTGCTGGGCGATGTCATTGACGTTGGCGCCCTGGGCCAGGCGCTCGAACACCGAGAACTCACGCTCCGAGAGCAGGGTATGCAAGGGCCTGGATTCGGTCAGGCCGACCTCGAAGACCATGCGGTCGGCCAATGCCGGGTCGATGTAGCGCCCGCCCCCGGCAACCCGGCGAATGGCGGTCAACAGCAAGGCGGGGTCACTGTCCTTGGTGGCATAACCGGCGGCGCCAGCCTTCAGCGCCCGCGCCGCCATCTGCGCCTCGTCGTGCATCGACAGCATCAGGATGGCAGGGGCGTCGTTCAGGGCGCGGATGCGCGGGATGGCCTCCAGGCCGTTGACGCCCGGCATCGATATATCCAGCAACACCACTTCACAGGGGGTATGGCGCAAGGCTTCGAGCAACTGCTCGCCGTTGCCGGCCTCGCCCGCCACTTGCATGTCCTTGGCCAGGCCAATCAATTGCTTGATGCCTTCACGGACAATGGTGTGGTCTTCTGCCACCAGCACTCGAATCACGATCGGTCTCCTACTCCAACGGAATGGCCACGCTCAGGCTGGTGCCCTCGCCCGGTTCACTGTCCAGCGTCATGCTGCCACCCAGCATCAGCACCCGTTCGCGCACGCCCACCAGGCCGAACGAGGTGGGCCGGGTCTGGTCGCGGCAAAAACCGCTGCCGTCGTCGCTGACGGTCATGCGCAACTGCCCATGCTCACGCACCAGTTCGATCTCCACGCTGTGCGCCTGCGCGTGGCGCATGACGTTGGTCAGCGCCTCCTGCAGGATACGAAACAGCCCGGTGGCCTTGGCATCACTCAATGCTGGCAGATTATCCGGTACCTGCACCAGGCAGGGGATTTGTGTACGCGCCTCGAAACGCCGCGCCTGCCATTCGATGGCCGAGGCGATGCCGGCATCGAGAATCGGCGGGCGCAGTGCCGTGGCCACGTCGCGCACCAGCTGGAACAGCTGGGCGATCAGGCGCTTCATGCTCGACAAGCGCTCGTTCAGCCCTGGGTCGAGTTCGGCAAAGGCCAGTTCACACATCGAGACCTCAAGCTTGAGCACGGTCAGCATCTGCCCCAGCTCATCGTGCACCTCACGGGCGATACGGGCCTTTTCTTCCTCGCGCACGCTTTCCAGGTGGGCCGACAACTCGCGCAGCTGCTCCTGCGAGCGCGCAAGCGCCAGCTCTGCCCGCTTGCCCTGGGTGATGTCCCAGACGATACCGTCCCACACCACCCGGCCATCGGCCAGGCGCCGGGTACTGGCCTTGATGTCGGCCCAACGCTGTTCACCCTGGCGCGTCAGGATACGCCCCTGCCATGACCAGTCCTGGTTGCTGGCCAGGGCCAGGTCCTGCACCCGGTGATAGTCGCTGCGGTCTTCGGGGTGCACCAGATTGCGCAGGCCCATCTGCGGGTGCTGGATTTCGGCGGGTGCATAACCGACCAATGCCTCGCTGCCTTCGCTGATGTAGGGGAACTCCAGGTCGCCCTCGGCCGGGTCACGCTCCAGCCGAAACACCAGCCCCGGCACGTTGCCAGCGATGCCCTTGAGGCGCGCTTCGCTTTCGCGCAGCGCGGCCAGCGCGCGGTGGCGCTCGGTGACATCGGCGATATACACCACCAGGTACTCGGCGTCGCGAAAGCGCAGAAAACTCAACGACAGCTCCACCGGCAGCAAGCTGCGGTCCGCGCGCAGGCAGCGGGTCTCGAACTGCCCCACACCGCCGCCGCCCGCTCGCGCGCCCCGCCATAGTTCCAGCCAGCGGTCCATGTTCAGGTTGGGCTCGAAGTCGATCAGCGGGCGCTCCAGCAACTCACCTTGCCCGTAGCCCAGCATGCGCTCTGCGGCATGGTTGGCGTAACGCACATGGCTGTCCCAGTTGACCCACAGGATACCCACGGTGCTCTGGTCGATGGCGAACTGGCTCAGGCGCAACGCCTCTTCACGTACCTGGCGCTCGGCCAGGTTCTCGCGCGTTGCCAGCAGGCTGCGTTCCAGCTGGCGCTGTTGCCGGCGCTGCCAGGTCAACGTGGCCAGCGCGCACAGCAGCAACAGGCCGAACAGCAAGGCGAGGTTCTGCCAAAAGCCGGCCGACTCACTCAAACGTGGGTACTTGGGTTGCAGCCAGCGCTGGTGAAGTTGCTCCAGCGCCTTGGCCGGGATGGCCTGCAAGCCCCGTTCGAGCACGTCGGCCAACAGCGGCCAGTCACGCCGCGAGCCCACCCGCAGCAGTTGCGGCAAGCCGATATCGCCGACCACCGCCAGCTCGCCGAACTCGCTCTCGCGCGACAGCCGGCTGAGCTGGGCTTCATCGAGCACCGCGTAGCTGGCCTGGCCACCCACGATCAACTGCAGCGCCTCGCGCTCGTTGGGCACGCCTTGCAGGTTGAGGTTGCCGTAGTTGCTACGCAGGTAATCCGCCAACGGGCTGGGCATGCGCACGGCGACGCGCTGGTCGGGTTCGAGCTTTTCCAGCTCCACCGCCATGGCGCCCGTGCGCGGGCCGACCACCAGTTGCGGCACGCGCATGTACGGGTCGCTGAACAGCCATAGCCGCAGGCTCGCCGGGGTCTGGGTAAGGCCGGGGGCGAAGTCGATTTCGCCGGCATGCAAAGCGTGTTCGAGGCTGGCCTGATCGGCGAAGTTGCGCCAGGTCAGGTCCAGCCTCAGCGCCTGGGCCAACGCGTTCACCAGTTCGACATTGGCCCCGTAAAGTTGCTGCAGACGGCGGTCGAACTGCGCATACGGCGCCTGCAACACCAGGCCGACCCGCAGGCTGCGATGCGCCTCCAGCCACTGCTGCTGCGCGGGTTCAAGGGCCACGCTCGGCACTGCCTCGGGCCTTGCCAGCGCGATCAAGGGTAGCCACAAGCAGCCGATAACCAACAGGCGACGCATTCGCTTCATCTACACGCTCGTCTTGGCAAGGGCGGCCATGCAGCATGGCCGTCACGGGCAAATACTATTAGGCTGCCGGTATCATTCTGGCCTTGGGTTGACGCATGTCCACACTTTATCGCACGACGCTGGCACTGTGCTGCCTCGCCTCGATCCTTCCGCTCGGCGCCATGGCCGCCGACGCTGAAAAACCTTCCACCGCCACCGAAGCCGCGCCCGTCGAGGCCACCCGGCCACCCCTGCTGGAACGCAGCCAGGAAGACGCCCAGGCCCTGGAGCGCCTGGTGCCCAAGGCCGAGCAGCAAACCCTGCAGGCAGGCGCCGAGCGCTTTCTGGCACTGTGGAAACCGGCCAACAGCAACGACCCGCAAGGTGCGGTGATCATCGTGCCCGGTGCCGGTGAGACGGCTGACTGGCCGAACGCCGTCGGCCCGCTGCGGCGCAAGTTCCCCGACGTCGGCTGGCACAGCCTGAGCGTAAGTTTGCCCGACCTGCTCGCCGACAGCCCGCAGGCGCGGGTTGAAGCCAAGCCCACCGAAGCGCCGGCCAACGACAACGGCGAAAGTGCGCCAGCCAAGGACACCCCGACCGATGCCAACGCCAACGTCGCCCAGGCAACAGCCGCCGATGCCGATGCCGCAGAAAGCACCGACGCCGAGCAGGCCAGCGAGCAGAACGACCCTGCCGATGCCGAACGCATCTTCGCCCGCCTCGACGCTGCGGTGGCCTACGCGCAACAGCATGACGCGCGCAGCATCGTGCTGATCGGCCATGGCAGTGGCGCGTATTGGGCGGCCCGCTACCTGAGCGAGAAGCAACCCGCACAGGTGCAGAAACTGGTGATGGTCGCCGCGCAGACGCCGGCACGGGTGGAACATGACCTGGAAAGCCTGGCCCCCACTCTCAAGGTGCCGACCGCCGACCTGTATTACGCCACCCGCACCGGTGATCGCCGTGCTGCAGTATTGCGCCTGCAGGCCAGCAAGCGGCAGAAGGACAGCCAGTACCGGCAGTTGTCGCTGATTGCCATGCCCGGTAACAAGGCCGCTGAACAGGAGCAATTGTTCCGCCGGGTGCGCGGGTGGCTGAACCCGCAAGACTGATTACAAGCCGCCGGGGGCCGTAGTGCGGCCCTCGGCTGTTGACTACAACCCCCGCCGCTTGCGAATCAGCCCATACGCCTGATGCAACTCACGGGTCCGTTCGGTCGCCTCGCGCACCTGGGCTTCCGTAGCGCCGCTACCCGCGAGTTTGTCCGGGTGATGCCGGCTGATCAGCCGGCGATAGGCCTGCTTGACCTTGTCGCCCTCGGTATCAGCCTCGACCGCCAACATTCGCAAGGCCGCCGCATAGGTCATGGTGCCACCGTCCAGCCCTGCCTTGCGCGGCTCGTACTCCAGCGACATGGCTTGCACCTGGCGCCGGCTCAAACCCAGCTTCTGCCCCCAATCCAACAGCATCTCGCGCTCTTTGCTACCAACCTTGCCATCGGCCCAGACCATGCGCCAACAGGCACGCAAGGTCCCTTCTGCAGCATGCGGCTGCTGGCGGATACGGCGCAGATGGCCGGCCAACCGGTCCTTGCCGGCCTTGCCACGGTTGAACGCGTTAATGGCCCGCAGCCGGGCCGCCTCAGCCAGGTCCAGGCGTACCATCTCTTGGCGCGCCTGCTGGATATGCTGCTCGGCCACCCGCCCATCGCATTTGGCCAACCTGCCGAGCAGCACGAACAGCAACTCCTCGTCGCGTAGGGCCGGGCGCCCGCCCAGGCGCTCGCGCATGTCCTCCCAGCCACGCACCCGCAGGCGCCGGTCCATGGCCTGCCCGAGCAGAGCGCCGAGCAAGGCGCCGGGGATGCTGGCGACGGCAAAACCGGCGCCGGCACCAATCACCGTGCTAGGCCACCACATCTCAGGCGCGCTCGCCGATCAGGCGCTCGGCCTGGGCCAAGCGCTCCAGCGTGCCGACATCGACCCAATCGCCACGGTAGTGCTCGCCCGTGACCTTGCCATCCGCCATAGCCTGGCGCAGCAAAGGCGCCAGCTTGAAAGCCCCCGGCTGGCAACCCTCGAACAACGCGGGGTCAAGCACCGAGAGGCCACTGAAGGTCAAGGTACCCGGCGCTTCATCGCCATCCAGCACTTGCGCGCCAGCCAGGCGGAAGTCGCCACGGTCGTGATGCCCTGGGTTGTCTACCAGCACCAGGTGCGCCAGGCCCGCAAGCGGCGCCTGCAGGCGGGTGAAGTCGTAGTCGGTCCAGACGTCACCGTTGACCAGCAGGAACGGCGCCGCGCCCAGCAACGGCAGTGCCTTGAAGATCCCGCCACCGGTTTCCAGCGGTTCGCCCTCAGGCGAATAGCGGATGCTCAGGCCGAAACGGCTGCCATCACCCAGGTGGTCCTCGATCTGCTGGCCCAGCCAGGCATGGTTGATCACCACCTCGGTAACACCGGCTGCCGCCAGGGCGCGCAGGTGGTACTCGATCAGCGGCTGGCCTGCTACCGGCACCAGTGGCTTAGGCGTGTGCAGGGTCAAGGGGCGCATGCGCTCGCCCTTGCCCGCTGCCAGGATCATCGCTTTCATGCCTGTGCTCCGGCCTTGAGTTCGGCAATCAGCTCGCCCAGCTCCGCCAATTCGGGGCGGCGACCGATCACTTCATCTATATAGGCGAAGAATCGCGGGACGTCCGCCAGGTAGCGCGGCTTGCCATCGCGGTGGCAGATGCGGGCGAAGATGCCGATCACCTTGAGGTGACGCTGCACCCCCATCAGGTCGCTGGCGCGCTGAAATGCCTCGAAATCGGCTTGCACGGGAATACCGGCAGCCTGCGCTTTTTGCCAGTAGTCGCGCAGCCAGCCGTCTACCCGAGCCTGCGGCCAGCTGAGGAAGGCATCCTTGAACAGGCAGGTGATGTCGTAGGTGACCGGGCCGTAGACTGCGTCCTGGAAGTCCAGCACGCCTGGGTTTGGCGTGCTGTGCATCAGGTTGCGCGGCATGTAGTCGCGGTGCACCAGCACCTTGGGCTGGGCCAGGGCACTGTCGATCAGCGCCTGGCTGACACGTTGCCAGGCAGCCTTCTGACCCTCGCTGAAGGCCAGGCCAAGCTCTCGCCCGACGTACCACTCGGGGAACAGTTCGACTTCCCGGCGCAGCAGGGCATCGTCGTAGCTCGGCAGTGGCGCGTCCATCGGCAGGCGCTGGAACGCCAGCAGCGCATCGATGGCATCACTGAACAGGCCATCGGCATTCTGGCCATCGATGATGTCCAGGTAGGTCTGGTGGCCCAGATCGCCCAGCAGCAGGAAACCGCGCTCCAGGTCCTGGGCATGGATCACCGGCACGTGCACGCCGGCACTGGCCAGCAGGTGATCGATGGCGACGAACGGTCGGCAGTTTTCCTGCGGCGGGGGGGCATCCATGATCACGAAACTATGGCCTGCGCCCTGCCAGCGGAAGTAGCGGCGGAAGCTCGCATCGCTGCTGGCGGCAGTCAGGCTGCCTGCTGGCACTTCGCCCCAGGCGTTGTTTTGGAAAATAGTGTTGAGCTGCTCATCGAGCCAGACAGTCAGTTGTTGCAAGCGTACATCGTGATCAGGCATTACAAGGGTCTCCGACGGCCCTAGCCGTCAAGCGGGTCATGCTTTATTATCCAGCATCTTTTTCAGACCATCGAGAGGCGTGCGGCCCCACACGCGGGCAGATGGCACGCAGGAAGCCCGGACTAATAAGATGGCATTGAAATCCCCCGCGTTTCGTAGAAAGTTTCCGTTGCTGGTCACCGGCGGTTTGCTGGCCCTGCAACCTCTGGCCACGTCGTACGTCGTGGCAGCCGAACAGTTCGACTGCCAAGTGTCCGCCTCCGGTGGTTGGGACTGCAAGCCCAAGGCGCCTGTCAACAACCTTCCGCCGCGTCCGGTGCACGAGGGTGCTGCCCTCAGTTCCGGTACCGAAGCCCAGGCAGGCGAAGCCGAAACCGCGGACAAGCCGATGCTGGTCACCGAGGCCAAGGGCCGTGGCCTGAAGTCGCGCAGCGAAGACTACAGCCACCTCGACTGGGTCCCGCGTGACAAGCTTACCGCCGCCCAGCTGGCCGAAACCGGCCCGTACTGCGGTGGCGCGTACATCGAGCCGACCCGCCCTGGCATGGCCGACACCACGCCCAAGGACGAGTCGCCGACCTACATCAATGCCAAGGTGTCCAAGTACCAGCAGGAGCAGCAGATCGCTACCCTCGCCGGTAACGTGGTGATGCGCCAGGGCAGCATGCAGGCCGAGGCCGACGAGGCCAACCTCTACCAGACCGAGAACCGTGGCGAGCTCAAGGGCAACGTCAAGATCCGTGACAACGGCTCGCTGGTGGTCGGTGACGAGGCGCAGATCCAGCTCGACACGGGCGAAGCCCAGGTCGACAACGCCGAATACGTGATGCACAAGTCGCATATCCGCGGCAACGCCCTGTACGCCAAGCGTGGCGAAAACGCCATCATCCGTCTCAAGGACGGTACGTACACCACCTGCGAACCGGGCAGCAACGCCTGGCAGCTGAAGGGCAACAACATCACCCTGAACCCGGCCACCGGTTTCGGCACGGCGACCAACGTCACCCTGCGGGTCAAGGATTTCCCGGTGTTCTACACACCGTACATCTACTTCCCGATCGACGACCGTCGCCAGTCCGGCTTCCTGCCGCCCTCGTTCAGCAGCAGCAGCGACACCGGCTTCATGCTGGTCACCCCGTACTACTTCAACCTGGCGCCCAACTATGACGCCACGTTGTACCCGCGCTACATGACCAAGCGCGGCCTGCTGATGGAAGGTGAGTTCCGTTACCTGACCCCGTCCAGCGAAGGCCAGTTCGGCGGCGCGTACCTGAACGACAAGAACGACGACCGTAAAGACCAGACTGACTACAAAGAACAGCGCTGGATGGTCAACTGGCAGCACAAGGGTGGCCTGGACGAGCGCCTGATGGCCGAGGTGGACTACACCGACATCAGCGACCCGTTCTACTTCCAGGACCTCGAATCCGACCAGATCGGCGTAGAGACCCAGGACCTGCTCAACCAGCAGGGCGCCCTGACCTACCGTGGCGACAGCTACACCGCGCGGTTGAACGTGCATGCCTACGAGATGGCGACCATCTCGCAGATCACGCCGTATGACCGCCTGCCGCAGATCACCTTCAACGGTAAGCTGCCGTTCGAGCCGGGTGGGCTGAACCTTGCTTATGAGACTGAAGCGGTTCGCTTTGATCGTGACCTGAAAGACGACCTGGTATTCAACAAGGACGGCGTGCCAGACACGACAGCAGGCGTTGTAAGGGACCCGATTACCGGGCAAGTGCTGGGCGGCCGACGGCTTGACCAGAACATTGCCGGTATTGCCCGTGCCAACGGCACACGTCTGAACTTCGCACCATCGATCAGCCTGCCGATGGAAGCCAGCTACGGCTACCTGACGCCGAAACTGAAGTACGCCTACACCCATTACGATCTCGACCTGGACAGCAAAGGCAAGGCCGACGCTATCAGGCTGCAGGCAGCTGATCCGGTAGCTTATGGCAGCTACAGCGGCACGGTGAACCGTGACGTGCCAATCTTCAGCGTGGACAGCGGGTTGTATTTCGACCGCAACACCTCGATGTTCGGCACAAATTACAAGCAAACCCTCGAACCGCGCCTGTTCTACCTCTACGTCCCGTACAAGGACCAGAAGGACATCCCGCTGTTCGACTCGGGTGAAACGCTGTTCAGCTACGACTCGCTGTTCCGCGACAACCGCTTCAGCGGCACCGACCGCATCGGCGACGAGAACAAACTGTCGCTGGGCGTGACCACACGCTGGATCGAGGACGACGGCTTCGAGCGGCAGAGCTTCAGCATCGGCCAGGCCTACTACTTCAAGGATCGCAAGGTCCAGTTGCCGGGTATCAACTACAAGACCCGCGCCGACTCGCAGGCCGACGTTTCGCCGTACGCCCTGGTGTACAACTATGCGTTCAACCGCGACTGGCGCTTCAATTCGGACTTCAACTGGGACCCGGACAGCCGCAGCACCCGCTCGGGCAGCGCGATGTTCCACTACCAGCCTGAAGACAACCCGAACAAGGTGGTCAACCTCGGTTATCGCTACCGCAACGACACCATCTCCTACGACTCCCAGACCGGTACCTGGAAAGTGGGCGGCGGCGACTACGGTGTGCCAGGCAGCGAGAACTACATCAAGGACTACTACAAGATCCAGCAGCATGACTTCTCGGTCATCTGGCCGATCGTTCCGCAGTGGAGCGTCATCGCTCGCTGGCAGCATGACTACAACCGCAACCGCACCCTGGAAGCCATGGGCGGTTTCGAGTATGACAACTGCTGCTGGAAGCTGCGCCTGATCAACCGTTACTGGATCGACTACGACGACTTCAGCCAAGCCCTTCCAGCGAACGAAAAAGGCGACCACGGTATCTTCCTGCAGATCGTGCTGAAAGGCCTCGGTGGTGTAGTGGGCAACAAGGTCGAATCTTTCCTCGACGAAGGCATTCAAGGTTACCGTACACGTGAAGACCAAGCTTATTGATCGTCTGCGCCCAGTGTTGCTGGGCGCCGCTTTGCTGAGTGGCGCGGTGCATGCCGCGGTACAACCCCTGGACCGCGTGGTGGCCATCGTCGACAACGACGTGGTCATGCAGAGCCAACTGGACCAGCGCGTCCACGAAGTTCAGCAAACCATCGCCAAACGTGGCGCCGGCGCGCCACCGACCAGCGCCCTGGAACAACAGGTGCTCGAGCGTTTGATCGTCGAAAACCTGCAACTGCAGATCGGCGAGCGTTCCGGCATCCGCATCACCGATGAGGAGCTGAACCAGGCCATCGGCACCATTGCCCAGCGCAACGGCATGTCGCTGGACCAGTTCCGCGCGGCCCTGGCCCATGACGGTCTGTCGTTCGACGACGCTCGCGAGCAGGTCAAGCGCGAGATGATCATCAGCCGCGTGCGCCAGCGCCGTGTGGCCGAGCGCATTCAGGTTTCCGAGCAGGAAGTGAAAAACTTCCTCAACTCGGACCTGGGCAAGATGCAGCTCTCCGAAGAGTACCGCCTGGCCAACATCCTTATCCCGACCCCGGAAAGCGCCAACTCCGACGCCATCCAGGCGGCCGCCCGCCAGGCCGGCGATGTCTACCAGCAGCTCAAGCAAGGCGCGGACTTCGGCCAACTGGCCATCGCCCGTTCCGCCAGCGAGAACGCCCTGGAAGGCGGCGAGATGGGCTGGCGTAAAGCCGGCCAGTTGCCACCTGACTTCGCCAAGATGCTCAGCAACATGGCCACTGGCGATGTCACCCAGCCAATCCGTATCCCCAACGGCTTCATCATCCTCAAACTGGAAGAGAAGCGTGGTGGCAGCGAGAACGTGCTGCGTGACGAAGTGCATGTACGCCACATCCTGATCAAGCCGAGCGAAATCCGCAGCGACGCAGCCACCGAGCAACTGGCCGAGCGCCTGTACGACCGCATCAAGAACGGCGAAGACTTCGGCGAGCTGGCGAAGAGCTTCTCGGAAGACCCGGGTTCGGCGCTTAACGGCGGCGACCTCAACTGGGTCGACCCGAACAGCCTGGTGCCCGAGTTCCGTGAGCAGATGGCCAACGCAGCCCAGGGCGAAGTCACCAAACCGTTCAAGACCCAGTACGGCTGGCACGTCCTGGAAGTGCTGGGCCGCCGCGCCACCGACAGCACCGAACAGGCGCGCGAACAGCAGGCATTGAACGTGCTGCGCAACCGCAAGTACGACGAAGAGCTGCAGACCTGGCTGCGCCAGATCCGCGACGAGGCCTACGTTGAAATCAAGCTGCCTGGCGCCGACCAGGCTGCACAGTGAAGCCCCTGCGCTTCGCCGTCACCCCCGGTGAACCAGCCGGCATAGGTCCCGACCTGTGCCTGCTGCTCGCCGCAGACGCCCAGCCCCACCCCCTGATCGCCATCACCAGCCGTGACCTGCTCGCCGAGCGGGCCACGCAGCTGGGGCTGGCTGTCAACCTGCTGCCGGTGGCGCCGGACCACTGGCCCGACCAGCCAGCGCCTGCGGGCAGCCTGTATGTCTGGGATACCCCCCTGGCCACCGCCGTGACGGCAGGCCAGCTGGACAAGGCCAATGCCGCCTTCGTCCTGCAAACCTTGACCCGCGCAGGCACTGGCTGCCTGGACGGGCATTTCGCCGGGATGATCACCGCCCCTGTGCACAAGGGCGTGATCAACGAGAGCGGCATTGCCTTTTCCGGGCATACCGAGTTCCTCGCCGAGCTGACCCACACCGCGCAAGTGGTGATGATGCTGGCGACCCGCGGCCTGCGCGTGGCACTGGTGACCACTCACCTGCCGCTGCGCGAGATTGCCGACGCGATCACCGCTGAACGCGTCGAGCGTGTCACCCGCATCCTGCACGCCGACATGCGCGACAAGTTCGGCATTGCCAACCCTCGCATCCTGGTCTGCGGCCTCAACCCGCACGCCGGAGAAGGCGGCCATCTGGGCCGCGAAGAAATCGACATCATCGAACCGACACTGGCCCGCCTGCGTACCGAAGGCATGGACCTGCGCGGACCGCTGCCGGCCGATACCCTGTTTACCCCCAAATATCTGGAGCACTGCGACGCAGTGCTGGCGATGTACCACGACCAGGGCCTGCCCGTACTCAAGTACAAAGGCTTCGGCGCCGCCGTCAATGTGACGCTGGGCCTGCCGATCATCCGCACGTCGGTCGACCACGGCACCGCCCTGGACCTGGCCGGCACCGGCAAGGTTGATACCGGCAGCCTGCGGGTTGCCCTGGAAACCGCCTACCAGATGGCCGAGAACCGACCATGAACGAGCAATACCAACACCGGGCGCGCAAGCGCTTCGGTCAGAACTTCCTGCACGACGCCGGCATCATCGACCGCATCCTGCGCGCCATCCACGCCAAGGCGGGTGAACACCTGCTGGAAATCGGCCCGGGCCAGGGCGCCCTCACCGAGGGCCTGCTGGGCAGCGGCGCACAGCTGGACGTGGTGGAACTGGACAAGGACCTGGTGCCGATCCTGCAGCACAAGTTCGCCGGCCGTGACAACTTCCGCCTGCACCAGGGCGACGCCCTGAAGTTCGACTTCAACCAGCTCGGCGTGCCACCGCGCAGCCTCAAGGTTGTCGGCAACCTGCCCTACAACATTTCCACCCCACTGATCTTCCACCTGCTCAGCCACGCCGGGCTGATCCGCGACATGCACTTCATGCTGCAGAAGGAAGTGGTCGAACGCATGGCCGCAGGCCCGGGTGGCGGTGACTGGGGCCGCCTGTCGATCATGGTGCAGTACCACTGCCGGGTCGAACACCTGTTCAACGTCGGCCCTGGCGCGTTCAACCCGCCGCCAAAGGTGGACTCGGCCATCGTGCGCCTGGTGCCACACGAAGTGCTGCCGTTCCCGGCCAAGGACCACCTGCTGCTGGAGCGCGTCGTTCGCGAGGCCTTCAACCAGCGTCGCAAGACACTGCGCAACACCCTTAAAGGCCTGCTCGACAGCCAGGCGATCGAAGCCGCAGGCGTTGACGGCAGCCTGAGGCCTGAGCAACTGGACCTGGCGGCCTTCGTGCGCCTGGCAGACCAGTTGGCTGACCAACAAGCCTGATAGCGCCTGCACCGGCCTCTTCGCGGTTCACCCGTGATGAGGCTGGCACCGCCCCACCCCTGCTGACATGCCTGCCCGCGACCACACCGCTGGCCCTCCCCCCCGCCAATGGCCTAGACTGCATTATTGCGTCAGTTCGCCCAAGGTCTTTGCATGTCCGATCCCCGCTATCAGATCGACGTCAGCGTCGTGACCCGCTACCTCAAAGAACAATCCGACCCCGAAAACAGTCGTTTCGCTTTCGCCTACACCATTACCGTGCAGAACAACGGCTCAGTCACGGCCAAGTTGCTGTCCCGACACTGGCTGATCACCAACGGTGATGGCGAAGTCGAGGAAGTGCGCGGCGCCGGTGTGGTCGGCCAGCAACCGAACATCGACCCGGGCCAGAGCCATACCTACAGCAGTGGCGCGGTCATCAGCACCCGCGTCGGCACCATGCAGGGCAGCTACCAGATGTTCGCCGAAGACGGTAAACGCTTCGATGCCCAGATCGCGCCCTTCCGCCTGGCGGTACCCGGAGCCCTGCACTGATGGCGACTTACGCCGTCGGTGACCTGCAAGGCTGCCTGCAACCGCTTAAATGCCTGCTCGAACGCGTGCGCTTCAACCCCGCCGTCGACCGCCTCTGGTTGGTCGGCGACCTGGTCAACCGCGGCCCCGAGTCGCTCGAAACCCTGCGCTTCCTTTACTCGATCCGTGACTCGCTGGTGTGTGTGCTGGGCAACCATGACCTGCACCTGCTGGCCGCCTGGCACAACGTCGAACGCCTGAAAAAGAGTGACACCCTGGGCGCAATCCTCGAAGCGCCAGACGCCGACCTGCTGTTCGACTGGCTGCGTCGGCAAAAGCTGCTGCATTACGACGAGCCCCGCGGTATCGCCATGGTACATGCCGGCATACCGCCACAGTGGACCCTGGGCCGAGCCCTTGAGCTTGCCGCCGAAGTCGAGGAAGTGCTGCGGGACGACGGGCGCCTCAAGCTCTACCTCGATGGCATGTACGGCAACGAGCCGAACAAGTGGAGCAAGAACCTCACCGGCATCGAGCGCCTGCGGGTGATCACCAACTACCTCACGCGCATGCGCTTCTGCACCCCCGAGGGCAAGCTCGACCTCAAGAGCAAGGAAGGCCTGGGCACAGCCCCCAAAGGCTACAAGCCCTGGTTTGCGCACAAGGACCGCCGCTCGCGGCATGTGAAGGTCATCTTCGGCCACTGGGCCGCCCTTGAAGGGCGCGTCGACGAGCCCGGCATCATCGCCCTGGACACCGGTTGCGTGTGGGGTGGTGCCATGACCCTCTATAACGTCGACAGTGGTGAATACCATCGCTGTGACTGCGCCGACGACGGCACCGTACGCAAGCCGGCACAACCCACTAGACTCAACGATCAGCCCTGAAGGAAACCGTACCCATGAGCGAATTCAAGCGCATCCCTCCCGAGCAGGCCCTGGCCCTGCGCGCGCAAGGTGCGGTAGTGGTCGATATTCGCGACCCACAGGCCTTTGCCGCCGGCCACATCAGCGGCGCCACCCACCTGGATAACCATTCGGTCGCCGATTTCATCCGCAATGCCGACCTCGATGCACCGACCCTGGTGGTCTGCTACCACGGCAATTCCAGCCAGAGCGCCGCCGCCTACCTGGCCGGCCAGGGCTTCTCGGAGGTGTACAGCGTCGATGGCGGCTTTGAGCTGTGGCGCGCCACCTACCCGGACGAGACCGCCCAAGGCTCTGCTGAATAATTTTTTCATTTTTACTGCAGCCCGCGCCCCATGCGGGCTTGCGGCTCACCTGACGAACGGTCGCGAGCAACTTCTCGGCCTCGCGCCCTTGACCTTGCGTATTACCAACTATCCTTAAGCCCAGGCCATCCAAAAAAGGGGAGAGCCGGTACACCGGCGTGCGGGTCATCGGTAGCGTTTCAAGGGTGTTCTGGGGGGTATACAGCAATCGGCGAACCCGGTTGCATGCCAGCATCAGCTGACTGATCCGGCGTCGTCTCCACGTATCGAGCGAGGTGACGTCATGAGCATTTTTAGCCACTTCCAACAACGTTTCGAGTCCACCCGCCAGGAAGAACTTTCGCTGCAGGAGTACCTCGAGCTGTGCAAGCAGGATCGCAGCGCCTACGCTTCGGCGGCAGAACGGCTGTTGCTGGCCATCGGCGAACCGGAGCTTGTCGACACCTCCAACAATTCCAGGCTTTCACGGATCTTCTCGAACAAGGTCATTCGGCGCTATCCGGCCTTTGAAGACTTCCATGGCATGGAAGAATGCATCGACCAGATCGTTTCGTACTTCCGCCACGCGGCGCAGGGCCTGGAAGAGAAGAAGCAAATCCTTTACCTGCTGGGCCCGGTAGGCGGCGGCAAGTCGTCGCTGGCCGAGAAGCTCAAGCAACTGATGGAGAAGGTGCCCTTCTACGCCATCAAGGGCTCGCCTGTATTCGAATCACCACTGGGTTTGTTCAACGCCACCGAAGATGGGGCCATTCTCGAGGAAGAGTTTGGGATCCCACGGCGCTACCTGAACACCATCATGTCGCCCTGGGCCACCAAGCGCCTGCAGGAGTTCGGCGGCGATATCTCCAAGTTCAAGGTGGTCAAACTCTACCCCTCGATCCTTAACCAGATCGCCATCGCCAAGACCGAACCCGGCGATGAGAACAACCAGGACATCTCTGCCCTGGTGGGCAAGGTGGACATCCGCAAACTCGAGGAATACCCACAGAACGACGCCGACGCCTACAGCTATTCGGGTGCGCTGTGCCGGGCCAACCAGGGCCTGATGGAATTCGTCGAGATGTTCAAGGCGCCGATCAAGGTCCTGCACCCCCTGCTCACGGCGACCCAGGAAGGTAACTACAACAGTACCGAAGGGCTGGGGGCGATCCCCTATACCGGCATCCTGCTGGCCCACTCCAACGAATCGGAGTGGCACACCTTCCGCAACAACAAGAACAACGAAGCGTTCATCGACCGGATCTACATCGTCAAGGTGCCCTACTGCCTGCGCGTCAGTGACGAAATCAAGATCTACGACAAACTGCTGGTCAACAGCTCGCTGGCCAAGGCCCATTGCGCGCCCGACACACTCAAGATGCTGGCCCAGTTCACCGTGCTCTCGCGCCTCAAGGAGCCCGAGAACTCCAACATCTATTCGAAGATGCGCGTCTACGACGGTGAAAACCTCAAGGACACCGATCCAAAGGCCAAGTCGATCCAGGAATACCGGGACTCGGCAGGCGTCGACGAGGGCATGAACGGCCTGTCGACGCGCTTCGCCTTCAAGATCCTGTCCAAGGTCTTCAACTTCGACCCGCACGAGATCGCGGCCAACCCGGTTCACCTGCTGTATGTGCTCGAACAGCAGATCGAACAGGAACAGTTCCCGGCCGAAGTGCGCGAACGCTACCTGCGCTACCTGAAGGAATACCTGGCGCCGCGCTACATCGAGTTCATCGGCAAGGAAATCCAGACCGCCTACCTCGAGTCTTACAGCGAATACGGCCAGAACATCTTCGACCGCTACGTGCTGTACGCCGACTTCTGGATTCAGGACCAGGAATACCGCGACCCGGAAACCGGCGAGATCCTCAACCGTATTGCCCTCAACGAAGAACTGGAGAAGATCGAGAAGCCTGCCGGCATCAGCAACCCGAAAGACTTCCGCAACGAGATCGTCAACTTCGTACTGCGCGCACGCGCCAACAACAACGGCAAGAACCCGAGCTGGCTGAGCTATGAAAAACTGCGGGTGGTGATCGAGAAGAAAATGTTCTCCAACACCGAAGACCTGCTGCCGGTCA
>NZ_JANIAG010000309.1:0-3001 GCF_028682155.1 Pseudomonas sp. 39004 | reverse complement strand
ATGAGACAGGCACCAAGGGGCCGCGCGCCAATCCCCCAGGAATAATTGGCCCGAAACAAATGTAGGAGCGGCCTTGCGTCGCGATGCGCCGCGCGGGCGGCGCTCGATCTCATAGGCGCTGAAAATGCCAAGCCTGGCACCTGCGGCGCTCGATCTCATAGGCGCCAGATAAACCAAGGCTTGCGCTTCGCGGGCCCCGCTCGATCTTCGCCCTCCTGAAGAAACCAAGACAAGCAAGCTACTGCCCGCCCTCCGGCAACAGGCTGCGGTCGAACATGAACGGCCGCGGCCCCTGCGGTGTGTATTGAAACAACTGCTGCGGCCTGCCCAGCCGTGGCTGGTTCTTCTCCCCGGTGTCCCTCACCCACCCCTGCTCGCGCAAACGCTCCAGGCGCTTGCGCAGCGAGGTGCTGTTCACAGCCTGCCCCAGGCACGCCTGCACTGACGCCAACGCATCGAGCACCGTGAACTTCTCTGCCAGCAAGTACAACGGCAGGCTGCTGTACACCGTCTTCGCCGCCAGTCGCTCGCGGGCGCGCTCCACCAGCAGTCTGTGATCGAAGGGCAACAGCACCCTGCGCTCCAGCACGCTGTCCACATCAAAAAACGCCAGCTGCTCACCCTCAACGGCCTGCCCAGGGTCGAGCAGGGCCAGGTAGTAGGTGCTCAGCGACCAACCGCGCGGGTCACGGAAAGCATTGCCTTCGGTGCCTACCTGTTCCATGTAGCACGGTACGATACGGGCCTTTTCGAGCAAGGCGCGCTCGGCGGCGCCTTCCAGGCTGGTGTCGGCAATACGGCCGTTGACGATGACACCCGGCAACGCCCACTGGCCGACGTGCGGTTCGCGCTCTCGGCGGTGCAACAACACTTGCAGGTGCTGGGCTTCAGGGGCCATGCGCAGAGCGACGATATCGACGCTGGCCAGGACTTCAGTGCTACTCACGCAAAGGCTCCACTGTTCAATCCTGCAATATTCCACCAGAGCGCTTTAATAGCACAAGCTTCTTTCCTACCTGCTCTGGTGCTTGACACACTTAATACACCAGGTGGAATATATAGCAACACCCGCGAGGAGAGCACCATGAAGATCGCCAGTTTCGACGTCGACGCGCAAAACGGCTTCACTGCCAACGCCCCACACGAACTGCCGGTACCCGAGGGCAATGAAATTGCCGCCGACCTCAACACCATGGCCCTTCGTGCCGACCTGCGCCTGGGCAGCAAGGACGCCCACCCGGCCAATGCCGCCTGGGTGGTGGCCGAACCTGGGCAGATGCTGCAACCGCTGACGCTGGCCAATGCCGACCTGACCTGGGTCAGCCACTGCGTGCCAGGCACCCCCGGCTTCGAGCTGCTGCCCGGCCTCCCCGCCCCCATCGACTACGACTACTTCGTGTGGAAAGGCGTCGAACCCGACTTGCACCCCTACGGCGCCTGCTACCACGACCTGGCCGAACGCCGCTCCACCGGGGTTATCGAATACCTCACCGTGCAACAGGTGGGCGCCGTCATCGTCGGCGGCCTGGCTTTGGACTACTGCGTCAAGACCACTGCCCGCCAACTGCGCCAGGCCGGTTTCCAGGTGCTGCTGTACCTGCCCGCCTGCCGCGCCCTGACCCAGGAAGGCGCCATCAGCGCCTGCGGGGCGCTGGCTGCCGAGGGTGTCATCCTCTGCGGCGACGAGGCCGCGCTCGACCACCAGCTCGCTTTGATCAAGGAAGACCGCCCATGAGTGACAGCGTATTCGGCCCACGGATCATCCAGAACCTGCTGGACACCGACTTCTACAAGATCACCATGATGCAGGCCGTGCTGCACAACTACCCCAATGCCGAGGTGGAATGGGAGTTCCGCTGCCGCAATGGTGAAGACCTCTCCCCTTACCTGGCAGAAATCCGCTACCAGGTCGAGCAACTGGCCGAGGTCACCGTCACCCACGACCAACTGGCGTATCTGGAGCAGATTCCGTTCATCAAACCGGACTTCATCCGCTTTCTCAGCCTGTTCCGCTTCAACTTGCGTTACGTACAGGTGGGCCTGGATGACGCCGGGCAGCTGGCGATTCGCGTGCGTGGGCCGTGGCTGCACGTGATCCTCTACGAGATCCCGCTGCTGGCGATCATCAGCGAAGTGCGCAACCGCTACCGCTACCGCGAGGTGGTGATGGAGCAGGTGGGCGAGCGGCTGTACCAGAAGCTCGACTGGCTCAAGGCCGAGGCCAGCGCCGATGAGCTGGCAGGCTTTCAACTGGCCGACTTCGGCACCCGGCGGCGCTTCTCGTACCGCGTTCAGGAGGCCGTGGTGCACACCCTCAAACGCGACTTCCCGGGTCGCTTCGTCGGCACCAGCAACGTGCACCTGGCCCGCGAATACCAACTCAAGCCCATCGGTACCATGGCCCACGAATGGTTCATGGCCCACCAGCAACTTGGCCCGCGGCTGGTCGACAGCCAGGCGGCCGCGCTGGATTGCTGGGTACGCGAATATCGCGGGCTGCTGGGCATCGCGTTGACCGATTGCATCACCATGGACGCGTTCATGGGCGATTTCGATTTGTACTTCGCCAAACTGTTCGACGGGTTGCGCCACGACTCTGGCGACCCGCTAGCCTGGGCAGAGAAGGCCATTGCCCACTATGAAAGTCTGGGCATCGACCCGCAGGGCAAGACGCTGATCTTTTCCGATGGGCTGGACTTTGCCAAGGCACTTGGCCTGTACCGCGCGCTGCATGAACGGATCAATGTGAGCTTTGGCATCGGCACCAATCTGACTTGCGATATCCCAGGTGTCGTGCCGATGAACATCGTGATCAAGATGACGGCCTGCAATGGCGCGCCGGTGGCGAAGATCAGTGATAGCCCGGGCAAGACGCAGTGCCGGGATGAGAACTTCGTGGCTTATCTGAAGCATGTGTTCAAGGTGGCTTGAGCCCTGTCACTGTGAGCGCCTACTACTAGTAGTGAGGCTGCTATGTGCTTGTCGGGAGATAGGGTGATGG
>NZ_JANIAG010000308.1:0-3068 GCF_028682155.1 Pseudomonas sp. 39004 | reverse complement strand
TCAAGGACCTGGCCTTCGACCTCAAGAACATGCGTACCCAGCAACAGTACGGCAACGACTACAACGAGTATCGCCTGATCACTTCCTACACCTGGAAGTTCTGGTGACCGGCCCGCATGGAGATGGCTCATGAGTAACCTGAACACCAACATCACCCGTGATACCGACCCGCGCACCATGCGCCGCATCGTCATTGCCTCGGTCCTGGGCAACGCCCTGGAATGGTATGACTTCTTCCTCTATGGCACGGCGGCGGCGCTGATTTTCGCCCCGCTGTTCTTCCCCGCCGGTACCGACCCGGTGCTCGGCACCATGGCCTCGTTCGCAGGCTTCGCCGTAGGCTTTCTGGCCCGCCCGCTGGGTGGCCTGATCTTCGGCCACATCGGCGACAAGGCCGGGCGCAAGAAGGCCTTGGTGATGACCCTGGCGATCATGGGTGCGGCAACCTTTGCCATGGGGTTGCTGCCCACCTTCGAGCAGGCCGGCTACCTGGCCCCCGCCTGCCTGGTCATTTTGCGCGTGCTGCAAGGCGTCGCCTCGGGTGGCGAATGGGGCGGCGGCGTGCTGCTGCTGAGCGAGAATGCGCCCAAGGACCGGGTCGGGTTCTATGCGGCCTGGAGCCAGTTGGGTGTTTCCGGCGGGTTCGTGATGTCTGCCGCAGCGTTCTACCTGGTGCAGATGCTGCCGGTCGACGACATGATGAGCTGGGGCTGGCGGGTGCCCTTCTTGGCCAGCATCCTGATCTTTGGCGTGGGCGTGTACATCCGCCGCAGCCTGCCAGAGAGCAAGGCCTTCGTCGAAGAGCAGGCCCAGCAGGACAAACCCGAGCACATGCCGGCCATGGAAGTGCTGCGCAAGCACCCCAAGGCGGTGCTGCAGGCCATGGGTATCCGTATCGCCGAGAACGGCAGTGCCTACCTGTTCCTGGCCTTCACCATCGCCTATGCCAAGTTCACCGGGCTGGATACCCAGCTGGTGCTGGCCAGCGTGATGGTGGCGATGATCGTCGAGGCCGGCACCATCGTGTTCTGGGGCTGGCTGTCGGACATCATTGGCCGGCGGGTGGTGTATGCCATCGGCTCGGTCGGCTTGATGGTGCTGGCGTTCCCGTTCTTCTGGATGCTCGATACCCATTCACCAGTGTGGGTGTACCTGGCGGCGTTGCTGGGCATGGCCTTCTGTCACGGCGCCATGATCGGCACCCAGCCCGCGCTGATGGGTGAGCTGTTCCCGGCCAAGGTGCGTTATTCGGGGCTGGCCATGGGGCACGAGATTGCCTCGATTTTCTCGGGTGGCCTGGCGCCACTGGCGGCGACCGCACTGTTCAGTGTGTACAAGGACGCCTGGCCGGTGTCGGTGATGCTCATGGTGATGGGCGCGATTACCACCCTGGCGGTGATTTCCATCAAGCCACAGACCGCTGCAGAAAATAACTGACGGTAGCCCCCTTGGCAGGAGCAGCCTGCTCCTGCGATGAGGCCATCAGGCTTTCCACATCAGGGCTGTCCAAATCAGGAGCTCGCGTGCATGAACACCCTCACCCAAGCGCAACACCTCAAGCCAAGCAAAAAACGCTACGTCTACGAATGGTATGTGGTCCTGCTGTGCATGGTGGCCTACATCTTCTCGTTCGTTGACCGGCAGATCCTGGCCTTGATGATCGAACCGATCAAGGCCGACCTGCAACTGAGCGATACCCAGTTCAGCCTGCTGCACGGCCTGGCGTTCTCGCTGTTCTACGCCTTCATGGGCATGCCCATCGCCTACTTGGCCGACCGCTTCTCGCGGCCACGCATCATCGCGGTCGGGGTGATTTTCTGGAGCTTCGCCACGGCCGCCTGCGGCCTGAGCAAGAACTTCACGCAGATGTTCCTCGCCCGTATCGGCGTGGGGGTCGGCGAAGCGGCGCTGTCGCCTTCGGCCTATTCGATGTTCAGCGACCTGTTCCCCAAGGAGAAGCTCGGCCGCGCAGTGGGCATCTACTCCATCGGCTCGTTCGTCGGTGGTGGCATTGCCTTTCTGGTCGGCGGCTACGTGATTACCTTGCTCAAGGACGCACAAACCATCGAGGTGGCCTTCCTGGGCGCCATGAAGGCCTGGCAACTGGCGTTTTTCATTGTCGGCTTGCCCGGTGTGATCGTTGGCCTGTTGATCTGGCTGACGGTGCGCAACCCGGAGCGCAAGGGCGCGCAGCTGGATGCTGACGGTAACGTGCGCAAAGTGAAACTCACCGATGGCCTGCGCTTCATCGGCCGTCACCGGGCGACTTTCAGCTGCCACTACCTGGGCTTCTCGTTCTACGCCATGGCACTGTTCTGCATGATGAGCTGGACACCCGCGCTGTACATCCGCAAGTTCGGCATGAGCCCTGAGCAGGCCGGTTTCATGCTCGGCACCATCTTGCTGTTGGCCAACACCACGGGGGTGGTATTCGGCGGTTGGCTGACCGACCACCTGGCCAAGCGTGGGCGCAGCGATGCGGCCATGCGCACCGGGGTGATTGGCGCGTTGGGCATGATCGTACCGGCCGTGCTGTATTCGCAGGTGGACCAGCTGTGGCTGTCGGTGACCTTGCTGGTGCCGGCCATGTTCTTCGCTTCGTTCCCTATGCCAGCGTCCACTGCAGCCATGCAGATCCTCTCGCCGAACCAGGTGCGTGCGCAGGTATCGGCGGTGTTCCTGTTGATCAGCAACCTGCTGGGCCTGGGGTTGGGGACCACGTTGGTGGCGTTGATCACCGACCGCTACTTCGGTGTGCCGGCAGCCGTTGGTTCGTCGATGTCGATCGTCAGCTTCGCCGCGTCGTTGCTGGCCATCGTGCTGCTGACCAAAGGCTGCAAGTGCTTCCGGCACAGCATGCAACGCGAGCATCCGGTCGGGGGCTGAGGGGTTGGCCACGTAGGCCAGCATGACCCGATAGTAGTTGGGGGCACCAGGTGCCTGGCTTGGCATTTTCAGCGCCTATCAGATCGAGCGCCGCCCGCGCGGCGCATCGCGACGCAAGGCCGCTCCTACATTTGTTTCGGGCCAGTGAGGCCTGTGGCATTTGCGCGCGACCGCTTTGTTAG
>NZ_JANIAG010000307.1:0-3093 GCF_028682155.1 Pseudomonas sp. 39004 | reverse complement strand
TGCGCCGCGCGGGCGGCGCTCGATCTGATAGGCGCTGAAAATGCCAAGCCAGGCACCTGGTGGCATTGAAATCGGCCTACGCGATGTGGATTCACCAACCTGGCGGTCGCTAACGATAGTGCAAGCGACCACCAGGCGCCGGCTTACTCGGGTGACAACAAGCGATAGGTGGATAGCAGACCTGAAACTCGCTGTCTTAGCCATGAATGGGCGATGAACCTTTCCGGGCTATCGTCGACCTGTGCCCCTTGGACAAGCGGATAGGAAAACGAATGGTATCTTTCGACCTTCAACGGATGCTGCTGGGCGAGCTGCCTGTGACCTTTCTTCTGGAGGTCGCCCTCAGGGTCTTGGCCGCATTTGCAGCCGTCTTCTTCTTCCTCAAATTCAGTGGCCGACGCGGAATCAAACAGCTCTCCCGCTTCGAGCTGGTCGTTATTCTGACCCTCGGCTCCGCTGCTGGCGATGTGACCTTCTACGAGGATGTTCCGCTGCTGCCGGTGGCCCTGGTCTTCTTGACGCTCCTGTTGCTGTATCGGGGTACGGTCTACCTCATGAAGCGGAGCAAGACGTGCGAAGCCTGGATTGATGGATTGCCGATAACGGTGGTGAAGGACGGAATGTACGAGATCCATTCGCTGCGCAATATGAACATTTCCTCGAATGAACTCTTCATGGAACTACGCCAACGCGGTGTAGAGCACTTGGGACAGGTACGTTTGGGCCTGTTGGAAACTGACGGTGAGCTCAGTTTGTATTTCTTTGAGCCGGAAGACACCAAGGCGGGTTTGTCAGTGCTCCCCTGCGAGCACCGCCCGCAATACTCCTCACCACCTTCTGCCGGCCTTTACTGTTGCGTGGGCTGTGGTTTTCCGACCTACCATGAGGCGCACGACTCGGTCGCATGTGAGCGCTGTGGCCATGTCGTTTGGTCCCCAGCGCTGGACACGCTACGCAATCGTTAGGCAGCGTGCTCAGCCTCGACCTTGGCCCGACGCTATTGACTGCCGTCGAAGCCGGGCGGCGCGTGAAATGCCTTGGGCGCCCGCGGGACCTAACCCACATCAAGCTCCCCAACGCACAACGCCATAAACCGTGCCGCCGCCCGCGAAGGCGTGGCGGCATGGGGCATCAGGATGGAAAAGCGCCTCACCAGCGGCTGCGGCGCAATCCGCAGCCGCTGCAACGCGCCATCTTCATGGCGAATCGACATGGCCGACACAAAGCCGATGCCCATCCCCGCCCGCACCGCTTCCTTTACCCCCTCCACGCCAGCAATCTCCAGCCCCACGCGCATCGCCACGCCACTGCGGGCAAACGCGCGTTCGACAATCTGCCGCACCCCCGACCCACTCTCGCGCAGCACCAAGGGGTAGGCACCCACAGATTCCAGGGTCTGCGGCTCGTCACCTGCCAACGGATGGCCACTGGGCACGATGGCGACGATCTCGTCTTCACGCCACGGCGTCACCCCCGTGCCCAGGGGCAGTTCCTGCCCGGGGGGGCCTTCGATCAGGGCGATGTCGACACTGCCCAGCGCGGCGACGATTTCTGCAGTGTTGCCATTGGAGGTGCTCACCGACACGTCCGGGTAGCGTGCATGGAAGTCGGCGATCAGGTACGGCAACAGGTAGCTGGCCGGGGTGGTACTGGCGCCGATGCGCAGCGTGCCGCGCTCCAGGCCCCGCATGGCCTCGCGCAGGGCTTGCGCCTGGCGAAAGGTGTCGCGCAGGCGCTCGGCATGGGCCAGCAGTTGCTCACCCGCAGCTGTCAGCCGCACGCCACGGCCGGCGCGTTGATAAAGCGGTTCGCCGAACGCCTCCTGCAGCAACTTCAGCTGCCCGGACACAGCCGGCTGCGACAGGTGCAACGCCTGGGCCGCATGGCTGATGTTGCCGTGCTCGGCAACCGTGGCAAACGTTATCAGTTGTTCTGGGGTCATGAATTGAAAATATCAGCAAAATGGATACTTCACATCCTAAATTACGATTTTTTATAAGCTTATAACCAGATTAACGTAGGCCTTGTCGAAACACTTTTCCCGGAGGACTCACATGGCCACGGTTCCGTCCCACCCCGCCTATACGCCTACCCTCTCTACCCGAGGGCGGCTCAATGGCATCCTGTTCGTCGCGCTGTTCGCGCTTGCCGTCACCCAGCTGGCGGCCTTGCCCGCCATCGCCAGCCTGGGTATCAGCCCCTTGATCGTCGGTATCGTTGCCGGTGCCTTGTATGGCAATGCACTGCGCGATGGCGTGCCGGCCAGTTGGGCGGCGGGCATCAATTTTTCGGCGCGCGGGCTGCTGCGCATCGCTGTGGCCTTCTTCGGCCTGCGGGTCAGCCTGCAGGAAATCGCCGAAGTCGGCTGGTCGGGGCTGACGGTGTCGCTGCTGGTGGTGGTCAGCACCCTGCTGATCGGCCTCTGGTGTGGCATGAAGCTGCTCAAGCTGGACCGCGACACCGCACTGCTCACCGCCGCCGGCAGTGCCATCTGCGGCGCGGCTGCGGTGCTGGCCTTCGAGTCGGCGCTGCGCAGCGCACCGCACAAGAGCGCCATGGCGGTCGGCAGCGTAGTGCTGTTCGGTACCCTGTCGATGTTCCTCTACCCACTGGCGATCAATGCCGGCTGGCTGCACCTCGATACCCTGGGCGCCGGGCTGTTCCTCGGCGGCACTATCCATGAAGTGGCCCAGGTGGTCGGCGCCGCGAGCAACGTCAGCCCCGAGGCTACGCACATTGCGACCATCGTCAAAATGACCCGGGTGATGCTGCTGGTGCCGGTGTTGCTGGTGGTGGGCTTGTGGATCAGCCGCGCGCGCCAGCCTGGCCAGGGCCAAGGCAACGGGCGCATCGCCATGCCCTGGTTCGCCTTCGGCTTCCTGGCGCTGGTGCTGGTGAACTCGCTGCAGGTGCTGCCTGGCAGTGTGACCCAGGCGGTGAATACGCTCGACACCTTTGCCCTGACCATGGCCATGACCGCGCTGGGCATGGAGACCCGATTCAGCCAGATCCGCCAGGCGGGGCCACGGGCGCTGATTACCGGGGCGATACTCAACCTGTGGCTGGTGGGCGGTGGGCTGGCCATTACCTTCG
>NZ_JANIAG010000306.1:0-3143 GCF_028682155.1 Pseudomonas sp. 39004 | reverse complement strand
GCCAGCGGGCAGTTGCCCATACCTGGTCAAGCAGTGGCTGGTCGAGTGTGCAACGCGGCAACGGCTCGGCATTGCTGGCAAGAACGGCGTCAGGCAGTTGCTTGAGCAGGGCCCTGATCGGGATCTGCGCGGCTTCTGGGTTCGGCTGCCCTTGCCAGCTACCGGGTGAGGGCGCGTTCAGCAAAGTGAGGGCTTCATCGACGGCGCGGAGCACCGCTGAGGGTTGGCCGGCGCAACGTAGCTGCCAATACTCGCCAGCCTCGCTGAACTGCAGCTGCAACGCCGCCCGTTCGGCGCGCTCCAGCAAGGGGCGCAAGGCTTGGCAGAGGATGGGAAACAGCGCACGTCGAAGAGGTGAAGGCAGGTGCCAGCGTAGGTACAGCGCCGCGTACTCGCGTGTCGGCGGCAGCGCGTCGCTGATGGCCAATGCTGCGGGTAACGGTGCCTTTGCTGTGAGCGGTTCGGCCGTCAGCAGAGGGTCGGCGGCAGGTATCTGCCATTGGCCAAGGCTGGCGTAAGGGAGGCTGGCAAGCAGTGCCTCCAGTGCGCGTAAACCTGGCTTGTCGAGTGCTGCGAAAGGCTGGTCTGCGCCGTCCCGTCGTGCTAGTTCAAGCGGGCTGGCGGCCCGCTCGCGGCTGCGTTGCAGTTGGCCGAACTGGGCATTGAGTTCATGCAGGTCGCTCTGGCGAATAAAGCCGAACCAGCCGTGCAGCAATGCGATAGCTTCGTCGACAGAGGCGTCGGTACCGAGCTGCAAGTCGATGTGCCAGAGCATCTGCCCGGTGAAAGCATACAGCGGTTCGGCTTTGACTCCCCGTAGCCAGCCGCGTTGGCGAAGCGCGTTCAGCCATCCGCCCGGGCGGCTGTCGCCTAGCAGGTCGATCAGTAAGCCAAGCGCGCGTTCGGCACCTTCGGGCAGGCCTTCATGGGCGAAGATGAACGGCTGATCGGCCGCCAGCAGCGGCGGCGGCATTGCTTGCTCGACACGCCCACCGGCCGGGAACAGGCTGCCAAATTGCCGGCCCAGGCGCTCCAGTGCATCCAAGGGTTGTGGGCCGCACAGGCTCAGGGTGACCTGCCCGCCCTGGTAGAAGCGTTGGTGAAACACCCCGAGAGCCCGTTGGAACGCGGGGTCCTGCAGGGCAAGGGTAAACCGGTTGCCGGCATGAAAGCCGCTTAATGGATGCTGCGGCGAAACCGACTGCAGCAAGGCAAAGTGCTGTTGTGCCTGCGGGTTACGTGACCAGGCGATGAACTCGGCGTGAATCACCTCACGCTCTTGGCGCTGGCGCTCGATGCCAAGGTCGGGTTCGACCAGCATCTGGCACAGGCGCTCCAGCCCTCCGGCCAGCGCCGCCGGTGGGACCTCGAAGAAGAAGTCGGTGGTGCGCTCACGGGTGCTGGCGTTGACCTGGCCGCCGAGGGACTGGACGTAGCGCATCAGCCCGTGCTGCTGCGCGAATGTGCGGGTCCCGAGGAAGAACAGGTGTTCAAGGAAGTGGGCCAGCCCAGGCCATTGCGCCGGGGCATCGTGGCTACCCGCGTGCACCCGCAACGCGGCCGCCGCGCGCTTGAGGCGCGGGGCACTGCGCAGGGTCAGCTGCAAGCCGTTGGCAAGGGTAAGGTGGCGCGTAGCGTCAGGCATGAGGGGCTCCGGTCAGCCTTTACTCAGATGCAGCTCCTGGCGCAAATCGGTCAGGTAGGGAAAGGCCTTGCGCCCCTCTATCACGCGCTCATGCGCAAGCTCCGCCAGCAACTGGCATTCATCCCGCCCGGCCATGGCCAGCAGGCTGCCATCCGGGCCGATGATGCTGCTCTGGCCGCAATACTGGATTTCATCCTCGGCCCCGCAGTAGTTCGCATACACCAGGTAGCACTGGTTCTCCTGTGCGCGTGCCCGTACCGTCACCTGGCAGATGAAATCGTAGGGCGTCATGTTCGCCGTCGGCACCAGGATCAGTTCCGCACCGTCCAGCGCCAGGCGCCGGGCGTTCTCCGGGAACTCGATGTCGTAGCAGATCAGCATGCCGACCTTCCAGCCATCCAGTTCCACAACCGGGAAGTGATCGGGCCCCGCGCTGAACATCGAGCGGTCAAGCTCCCCGAACAGATGCGTCTTGCGGTAGTTGCACAGGCTGCGACCCTGGGCATCGATCAGTTGCACGCTGTTATAGATCGCGCCGTCATCGCCCCGCTCCGGGTAGCCATAGACGATAGCGATGCGATGGGCCTGGGCGATTTCCACCACATTCATGGCCGCCAGGCCATCACTGGCCTCGGCCAGGCGTTCGACCTGGGCCAGGCCGATGTTGTAGCCGGTCAGGAACATCTCCGGGCACACCAGTAGTTGAGCGCCGCGCTCAGCCGCCAGTTGGGCCTGGTGCTGCAGCCGTTGCAGGTTGCCGGGCACGTCCAGTGGGTTGGGCGCGCCCTGGAACAGAGCGATGCGCATGGCGCCTCCTTGTTTCAGTCGGCCAGCGCGATAGGGCCGATTTCATCGAACACATCGCCTGGGCCTGGGTTGTCCGGGTGGGTCTGGCCACCGAAGTGGTTCATGATACCCCACACGGCATTGAGCGAGGTCTGCACCGCCCCTTCCACCCAGGCCGGCGTCCACGACACGTCGTCACCGGCGATGAACATGCCGCGTTGTTCGGCGGGCATGTCCTGCTGCATGAAGTGCGCGTACATGCGCTGGTTGTAGCGGTAATGGCCCGGCAGCGCGCCCTTGAAGGCGCCGAGGAAGTGCGGGTCGGCCTCCCAGGAAATGGTGATCGGGTCGCCGATGATGTGCCCGGCGATATCGGTCTTCGGGTAGATTTTCTTCAAGGCGTCGAGGGCCAGTTGCACGCGCTTTTCGACCGGGTGCGGGAGCATTTTCAGGGCATCGCTCATCCACGCATAGGACAGGCAGATCACCCCGGGTTTGTCGTCGCCGTTATCGAACAGATAGGTACCCCGGGTGAGGCGGTCGGTGAGGGTCATGCTCATCAGGTCGCGGCCGGTTTGCGGGTCTTTGTCCTTCCAGAACGGGCGGTCGACCATGACGAAGGTTTTCGACGATTGCATGTAGCGGGTGCGGTCCAGGGCCATCCACATCTTCTGCGAGAACAGCGATTCTTCGCAGTCGATCTGGGTGGTCA
>NZ_JANIAG010000305.1:0-3168 GCF_028682155.1 Pseudomonas sp. 39004 | reverse complement strand
TTCCGATCTCAAGGCCGCTCCTACAGGGGCTGCGGTTTCCCTTGATACCCGAATCTGATTTCCAAGGAGGCTCCATGCCCCTCACAGGCAACCTGCTGATCGGCCAGACGCCGGTAACCGGCAGCCGCGAAGCCATTCGCGCCATCGACCCGGCCACCGGCCAGCCACTGGAACCGGCCTACCTCGGCGGCACCGGCGAGCACGTGGCCCAGGCCTGCGCCTTGGCCTGGGCGGCGTTCGATGCCTACCGCGAAACATCGCTCGAACAACGCGCACAGTTCCTCGAAACCATTGCCGCGCAGATCGAAGCGCTGGGCGATGCCCTGATCGACCGTGCCGTGGCCGAAAGCGGCCTGCCCAAGGCGCGCATCCAGGGCGAGCGTGGCCGCACCTGCACCCAGCTGCGCACCTTCGCCCGGGTGGTGCGGGCCGGTGAATGGCTGGATGTGCGGGTCGACAACGCCCAGCCAGAACGCCAGCCCTTGCCCCGCGCCGACCTGCGCCAACGCCAGGTGGCCCTGGGGCCGGTAGCCGTGTTCGGCGCCAGCAATTTCCCGCTGGCCTTCTCGGTGGCCGGTGGCGACACCGCGTCGGCATTGGCCGCTGGCTGCCCAGTGGTGGTCAAGGCCCACAGCGCCCACCCTGGCACCAGCGAACTGGTCGGCCAGGCGGTGGCGCAAGCGGTGAAGCTGTGCGGCTTGCCGGCCGGCGTATTCTCGCTGTTGTACGGCTCCGGCCGTGAAGTCGGCATCGCGCTGGTCAGCGACCCGTGTATCAAGGCCGTTGGTTTTACCGGCTCGCGCAGCGGTGGTATCGCGCTGTGCCAGGCGGCCCAGGCACGCCCGGAGCCGATCCCGGTTTACGCCGAAATGAGTTCGATCAACCCGGTGTTCCTGTTCGAGGCGGCCCTGCAGGCCCGCGCCGAAGCGCTGGCACAAGGCTTCGTCGCCTCGTTGACCCAAGGTGCCGGCCAGTTCTGCACCAACCCCGGCCTGGTGATTGCCCGCCAAGGGCCGGCGTTGCAGCGGTTTATCGACGCTGCCAGCGAGCACGTGCGCCAAGCCGCTGCGCAAACCATGCTCACCCCGGGCATCTTCAGTGCTTACCAGGCCGGTGTCGGTAGCTTGGCGGGTAACGCCAATGCCCAGGCTGCGGCCAGCGGCCAGGCCGGGCAAGGGCCCAACCAATGCCAGGCGCATTTGTTCGTCACCCAGGCCGAAGCCTTCCTCGCCGACCCGGCGTTGCAGGCTGAAGTGTTCGGCGCGGCGTCACTGGTGGTGGCCTGCGCCAGTGACGAGCAGGTACGCCAAGTGGCCGAGCACCTGGAAGGCCAGTTGACCGCGACCCTGCAACTGGACGATGCCGACATCGACAGCGCCCGTGCGCTGCTGCCGACCCTTGAACGCAAGGCCGGGCGCATTCTGGTCAATGGCTGGCCGACCGGTGTCGAGGTGTGCGATGCCATGGTCCATGGCGGTCCGTTCCCGGCTACCTCCGATGCCCGTACGACCTCGGTGGGCACGGCGGCGATCCTGCGTTTCCTGCGCCCGGTGTGCTACCAGGACTTCCCTGATGCCCTTCTGCCGCAGGCGTTGCAGCACGGCAACCCGCTGCAACTGCGGCGCCTGCTCGACGGCAAACGGGAAGGCTGAGCATGGTCGAAACCCATGAAGCCGATATCGCCGTGGTAGGCGCCGGCATTGTCGGCGTTGCCTGTGCCCTGCAACTGGCCCGCCAAGGCCGCCGGGTGCTATTGATCGACCGCCAGGCACCCGGCCAGGGCGCGTCCTATGGCAACGCCGGGCACCTGGCCACCGAGCAGGTATTCCCGATCGCCGACCTGTCGATCCTCAAGCGCCTGCCGAGCATGCTGATGGACCCGATGGGCCCGCTGCGCCTGGACTGGAAGTACCTGCCCAAGGCCATGCCCTGGTTCACCCGCCTGCTGCTCAACCTGCGCCCGGCCCCGTTCCAGCGCAGTGTGGCCGGCATCCGCACGCTGAACGAAGGCAGCCTGGGTGCCTGGCAGCGGCTGCTGGGTTCGATCGGGCGCAGCGAACTGTTCCAGGAGGATGGTTCGTTGCTGGTGTTCGAGAAGCCTGAGTCACGCTCGGCACTGGAGGCGTTGCGTACACGCATGCAACAGCAGGCGGTGCCGGTGGACGTCTGGTCGGCCGAAACCGTGCGCGAGGCAGTGCCACAACTGAGCCCGTCCCTGCTGGGTGGGCTGTTCTTTCCGCGCACCGGGCACTTCATCGACCCTTACCGGGTAGTGTGCGAATTGTTCGAAGCGGCCAAGGCCAGCGGCGTGCGCTTTATCCAGGCGCAGGTCGATGGCGGGCAGCTGCACAGCGGCGGCGTCAGCCTGGCCAGCGACCAGGGCCCGCTCAATGCCCGCCAGGTGCTGATCAGCTGTGGTGCCCACTCTGCGAAACTGACCGCCGCGCTGACGGGCAAGCGGGTGCCGCTGGACACTGAGCGCGGTTACCACCTGATGTTGCCGGGTGAGCACCAGCGCCTGCCGTTTGCAGTCACCTCACTTGAGCGCAAGTTCATCATGACGCCCATGGCCGAAGGTTTGCGCCTGGCCGGCACGGTGGAGTTCGCCGGGCTGGAGGCACCGCCGAGCATGCAACGGGCGTGGCAGTTGCACCGGTTGAGCAAGGGGTTGTTCCGGCAAGACTTGAGCGTCGAAGGGGCAACACCGTGGATGGGTTTCAGGCCATCGTTGCCGGACTCGTTGCCGGTGATTGACCGGGCGTGTGATGGGCGGGTGCTGTTGGCGTTTGGGCATCAGCACCTGGGGTTGACCCAGGCGGCGGTGACGGCGGAATGGGTGGGGCGGTTGGCTGAGCGGGCCGGTGGGCCCGAGATGGGAGCCTACCGGTTGGATCGGTTCTAGATTCGAGGGCCGCTGTGCGGCCCATTCGCGGCACAAGGCCGCTCCTACAGGGGAACGCGTGCTCTTTGTAGGAGCGGCCTTGTGTCGCGAATGGGCTGCAAAGCAGCCCCTCTAAGCCTCAGCGATACCGCTCAAGCCAGTGCGCGTATGGTGCTGGCAAGGTCCAGGAAGCTTTCTCCACCCCCAGCTCCTTGGCCGCAAAGTACGCCCAGTGCGGGTCGGCCAGGTGCGCACGCCCTACCGAAACCAGGTCCAGCTGATTGGCT
>NZ_JANIAG010000304.1:0-3201 GCF_028682155.1 Pseudomonas sp. 39004 | reverse complement strand
CCGCTCAAGACCATCACTTTCATCGGCATGATGTTCAACTCGTCGAATGCCGACCTCAAGCACTTCTTCAATGTCACGCGTTCACTGACGTCGTTCGCTTATGTGGCCAAGCGCTTGCTGACCCACTTCAAAGAGCTGGCGCTGTACCGGCGTGGCACTCAGGTAACCAGCGGCAATGCCTTGGCGGCGCGGCTGGTGAGGTCGGCGCTGGACCTGGGTATTCCGATTCTGACCGGCACGCCGGCCAGGCAACTGTTGCGTGAAGGCAACCGAGTCACGGGGGTGTTGGCCGAGCAAGGCAACAACGAACTGCGCATTGAGGCGCGGCGGGGTGTGGTGCTGGCCTGTGGCGGGTTCTCCCACGACCTGCAGCGGTTGAAGCAGGCCTACCCGCATGTGCGTCGCGGCGGTGAGCATTTTTCGCCGGTGCCCGAAGGCAACACCGGTGATGGTGCCCGCATGGCCGAAGCATTGGGCGCCAAGGTCGATATCCGCCTGCAAGCCGCAGCGGCCTGGATGCCGGTATCGAAAGTGCCCATGGGGGCAGGGCGCTACGCTGCCTTTCCGCATTTGCTCGATCGTTACAAACCCGGAGTGATCGGGGTGCTGCGCTCGGGCAAGCGCTTCACCAACGAATCGAATTCCTACCACGATGTGGGTGCAGCGCTGATCGAGGCCTGTGCCGAGCAGTCGGAAACCGCCATGTGGCTGGTCTGTGACCGCCGCACCCTGGCCAAGTACGGCCTGGGCTTCGCCAAGCCCGCGCCGATGCCGCTGGGGCCGCTGTTGCGCAATGGCTACCTGCTCAAGGGCCGCAGCCTCGCAGAGCTGGCCGGCAAGGCCGGGATCGATGCCGCCGGGCTGGAGCAGACCGTGCGTGATTACAACCTGGGCGCCGTTCAGGGTGAGGACCGCCAGTTCGGGCGTGGCACTACCCGCTTCAATCGTTATCTGGCCGACCCGCAACACACGCCCAACCCTTGCGTGGCGCCGCTGGGCGAGGGGCCTTACTTTGCCGTGAAGGTGATCATGGGCGACCTGGGTACCTTCGACGGGATCCGCACCAGTGTGGTCGGCGAAGTGCTCGGCACCGATGAGCGGGCCATCGAGGGGCTGTATGCCGTTGGCAACGACCGCGCCAGCATCATGGGCGGCAACTACCCCGGCGCAGGCATCACCCTGGGGCCGATCATGACCTTTGGCTACCTCACCGGGCGCCATCTGGCAGGCGTCGAACAGGGCCTGGCGACTGCGGCCAATGCACGGGAGGTGGCGTGATGGACAAGGCCGTCGTCGACCATCGGATCTACACCATCCGCCCACGTGGCATGGCGGCGTTTCTCGAGGCCTTCGACCAGCTGGCGATGCCGATTCTGCTGCGCCATCTGGGGGCGCCACTGGCCTTCTACACCAGCAGCATCGGCCCGCTGAACCAGGTGGTGCACCTGTGGGGCTACGACAGCCTGGATGACTTCGAAACGCGCAGCGCCGCCCGCGATGCCGACCCGGACTTCGCCGCCTACCTGCACGCCACCCGTGACCTGGTGGTGGCCCAGGAGACACGCATCATCAGGCCGGTGCAGCTGCATAGCCTCGCTCACCGCTAATGCCACCGGGGCCCTGCACCCGCATAAAAACAACAACAGGTGATACCCATGAACAACGCTATCGATGTGCGCCAACTGATCGACCAGCAACCCATCGGCCGCTACCAGAAGTGGGTGGTCTTTCTGGGGTTTCTGATCATCGCCCTGGACGGGCTGGACGTCGCCATCATCGGTTTCATCGCCCCCCAGCTGAAAAGCGACTGGGGCCTGAACGCGCAAAGCCTGGGCCCGGTGTTGAGCGCCGCCCTCATCGGCCTGGCGCTCGGGGCCTTGATCGCCGGCCCCCTGGCAGATCGCTACGGGCGCAAGGCGGTCTTGCTGGGCAGCGTCTTGCTGTTTGGCGTCTGGACCCTGGCCTCGGCGTTTTCGCCCAACCTTGAAACCCTGGTGGCCCTGCGTTTTCTGACCGGTCTGGGCTTGGGCGCCGCCATGCCCAATGCCAGCACCCTGGTCAGCGAGTACGCGCCGGCGCGCAGCCGCTCGTTGCTGATCACCCTGGCGTTCTGCGGCTTTTCCCTGGGCGCGGCGGCAGGCGGCTTTGTCAGTGCCTGGATGATCCCGAACCTGGGCTGGCGCAGTGTGCTGGTGCTGGGGGGCGTGCTGCCGCTGCTGACGTTGCCGTTGCTGTGCTGGCGGCTGCCCGAATCGGTCACCTTCCTGGTCAGCAAGGGTGCCGATGTGCGACGCGTACGCGCCATTGTCAGCCGCCTGGCGCCGGGGCGCATCAGCGCCGACAGCACCTTTGTGCTGCCGCCCAGCACGCCGAGCAGCGGTGGGGCAATTGGCACCATCCTTTCGCCGCGCTATCGTTTCGGCACCTTCATGCTCTGGACTGGCTACGTGCTGGCGTTGTTTCTGGTCTACCTGTTCAGCGGCTGGTTGCCCACTCTGGTGAAGGAGGGCGGTGGCTTCTCGGTAGCCGAAGCGGCCATCGTCACCGCCTGCTTCCAGATCGGCGGGCCGCTGGGGGCGATTTCGGTGGGCTGGGCCATGGACCGCTGCAACCCGCAACGCGTGCTGATGCTGACCTTCCTGTTCAGCGGCGCAGTGATCTTCGCCATTGGCCAGGTGGCCGGGGATTTCACCTGACTGTGCACGATTGCCTGGGCAGTGGGCTTTGGCCTCAATGGTGCCAGTGTGGGCATGAATGCGCTGGCGGCAGCGTTCTACCCGACCGAAGCGCGCGCGACCGGTGCCAGCTGGATGAGTGGCATCGGCCGTTTCGGGGCGATTCTCAGTGCGTTTGCCGGCGCCCAGATGCTGGCAATGGGGTGGAGCTTCGCGCAGGTGTTCGCGTCGTTGCTTGTACCGGCGGTGCTGGCTGCGCTGGCCGTGCTGCTGCAAGGGCGCCATGCCGGTTCAGGCCGACGCGCTGCACGGCAGGTGGTGTAATCAGTGCTGGCGTGCAAAAGCCCTGCAGGCCTTGTTCAGTTTTCCCGGCTGTACATCCTGCATTGCGCCAGCAACGCCAACAGGTTCGGTTCCCGCTCACGCGCCTTCAGAAACACCACGCCGATATGTTGTTGCAGGCTTGACCACATGCCCCCGGCCAGCAGCACCTGCTCGCAGCGGATCTCGCCTTGTTCGGTGACCA
>NZ_JANIAG010000303.1:0-3259 GCF_028682155.1 Pseudomonas sp. 39004 | reverse complement strand
GGATGAACCGCCAGGGCTGTTGGTCGGCGGGGGTCTTGGCCTGCACGGCAGCCATTGGCCCCAGCGCCAGGATCGCACCCAGCAGGCTCATGTGCAGCGGGGGGAGTACAGTCTTCATGTGGGCGTCCTTCTTTTTATAGTTATGCAATGTGTTCACGCGGCCCGCTCGGGCTCAGCGGGTCCTTGGGTCGAACACCTTGTACAGGGCATCGCTGATCAGGTTGAGGGCGACGAAGATCAGGCCGATCACCAGCACGCAGCCCATCACCGCGTTCATGTCACCGAGCATCAGGCTGCTGGTGAGGTACTGGCCGAAACCGGGCCAGGCGAACACGGTCTCGATCAGTACCGCACCTTCGAGCAGCGAGCCGTAGGCCAGCGCGACGACGGTCAGCAACTGCACGAGGATGTTGCGAAACGCATGGCCCCAGACCACCTGGCGCCGCGACAGGCCCTTGACCCGCGCTGTGATGATGTATTCCTGGGAGAGCTGCTCGAGCATGAAGCTGCGCGTCATGCGGCTGATATAGGCCACCGAGTTCAGCCCGAGGATCAGCCCCGGCAAGATGATGTGGCGCAGCGCACTGCTGAAGGCTTCCCAGTCACGCGCCAAGGCAGTGTCGATCAGCAGCAGGCCGGTCACATCGGGGACCATGCCGTCGTAGGCAAGGTCGATGCGCCCTGCCCCGCCGGCCCAGCCAAGCCAGGCGTAGAACACCAGCAGGCCCATCATGCCCACCCAGAAAATCGGCGTGGAGTAGCCGAACAGGGTGATGACCCGCGCCACATGGTCGCCCAGCCGGCCCTGGTTGCTGGCGGCGACCACGCCCAGTGGCAGGCCGATGAGGATGCCGAACAGGATCGCCAGCGTGGCCAGCTCGATGGTCGCCGGGAACACCCGCTTGATGTCGTCCAGCACCGGGTGGCCGGTGAGCAGCGCATTGCCGAAATCGCCGTGCAGCAAATCGTTGAGGTACAGCCCGAACTGGGTCCAGATCGGTTTGTCCAGGCCCATGGCCTGGTAGACCTGCTCATAGGTGGAGCTGTCGGCATCCGGACCGACCACGGCCAGCACCGGGTCCAGCGGCATCACCCGACCAATGAAGAACGTCAGCGCCAACAGGCCAAGCAAGGTCACCAGCACCGTGCTGGCCCGTCGGGCAGTGGCAGACACGCGGGTGCCCAGCACAGAGGCAGTCGAAAGCAACATAACAGGCTCCTGAAAAAGCGTTCAGCAAACACCGAGGCGTCAGGGGCGCGCACGCCCCCGTCCCGCTCATCGCGACTTGTAGACGTCTTTGTAACGGGTGGTGGCCGCGCTGTGGGCCTGATAGTTCTGCACGTCGTGGTACAGCACCACGGTGTCGGTCATCTGTGAAACCGGCAGGATCGCCCCAACCTGGGTGTCGAGCGTGTTCTGGATCTGCTGGTACTGGGCCAGCTGGCGGGCCTTGTCGGGTTCGACTTCGGCCTGCTCGATCAGGCTGTTCAGCTCGGGGCTGTAGAACGAGGTGCGCCAGCCCTGGAAGTTGCTCAGCTTGGCTTCGTCACGGTTGTCCGGGTTGTACACAAGGGTGCGCAAGCTCGAATGCGGGTGGCGCTCGGCACCGCCGCCGCCACGGCCAACCAGGATGTCGAAGCTGCGTTCGCGCATGGCGCCGTAGATCTGGTTGCCGGTACCGGTGACGATGGTGGCCTGTATACCCGCCTGGGCCAGGGTGGCCTGCAGGCTGGAGGCGATGTTGATGAAGGGCGGCTCGGTGAGCACGCGGATGGTGGTCTTGAAGCCGTTGGGGTAACCGGCTTCGGCCAGCAGTTGTTTCGCCTCGGCCACGTTCAGGCGGTAGCCTGGGTCGTCCAGGCGTGCCGGCAGGCCCAACGGCAGTGGGCGCTGGTTGAGCTGGCCGTAATGCGGCATGACGGTCTGGTTGATGCCCTGGTAGTCGATCAGCGAGCGTACCGCCTTGCGCACGCGGGCGTCGTCGTAGGGCTTTTGCTTCACGCTCAGCGCCACATAGTAGAGGGTGCCGCGCTGCACGGTCTCGGTGCGCACCTTGTCGGACTTCTCCAGCGCTTCGATGTCCGGGGCGGACATGCCTTTGGCCAGGTCCAGGTCGCCGCGCTCCACCATCAGCCGCAGCGACTGCGATTCGGTCATGTTGCGCATGACGATGCGCTTGAGCTTGGCCGGGCCACCCCAGTAACCGTCGAAACGGCTCATCAGGATCACATCGTTGGCGCGCCAGTCATTGAGGATGAACGGCCCACTGCCGGCAGCATGCGTGGTCAGCCAGGCGGCGCCGAGGTCATCGCCCTTCTGGTGCTGCTGGACCACCTTGCGGTCGAGAATGAAGGCACTAGGCGATGTCGCCAGGGTGTTGAGCACCAGCAGCGGGTCGGTCGGCCGCGGCAGCTCGAGGACGAAGGTGTGCGCATCACTGGCACGCATGTACTGGGCGACATTGCCTGCCGTGAAACCGTAAGCCTTCCAGGTCGAGGCCAAGGCCAGGTTGAGCTTGAGGATGCGTTGCAGCGACCAGACGACGTCCTCGGCACTGAAGGCATTGCCGGACTGGAACGTGACGCCCTCGCGCAGCTTGAACGTGAGGGTCTTGCGGTCATCGCTGACCTGCCAGCTTTGCGCCAGCGCCGGTATCAGTTGGTCCGGTTGCTGCGCATCCTGCACCAGCAGCATGTCGTACAGGTTGGCGTTGACCTCGGAAACGTCCAGCCCGGTGGCACCGGCTGGGTCCAGGGACAACAGGTTGATCATGCTCATGCCGACGATCAACTGGTCGGCGGGTGTCTTGGCCAAAGCAGTGGGTGCCGAGGTCATTGCCAGCGATGCGGCAAGGACCCCTGCCCAGAATGTGGGAAGTACGCTCATGTGAGATTGCCTTTTTATAGTTATTGGACTCTCGGGCGGCGCGCGCTGTCGCGCGCCGCCATGCACGGGTCAGAAGCGCTGCAATGTATGGGTCTCGACGTAGTCGAAGTCGATCTCTTCACCCAGGCCAGGCAGGTCCGACAGGTGGACGAAACCGTCCTTGTCCATCGGGTCGACCAGGCGTTTGAGGTAGGCCGGCACCTCGTCATAGTCGAGGAACGGGTGCAACAGGCCGCGCTCGTACCAGGTGCAGTTCTTGATGGCCCCGACCACGGCCAGGTTGGCTGCGCCGTTGCCGTGGATTTCGCAATCCATGCCGAACGCTTCGGCCATGTGCGCTACTTTCAGGCACGGTGCAATACCGCCGACCCC
>NZ_JANIAG010000302.1:0-3387 GCF_028682155.1 Pseudomonas sp. 39004 | reverse complement strand
ATAAAATCAGCGCGATTGATTCAGCTGCGACATTTGGTAGATGAACGATATCCTCATGATGCTGCTGACGGGCGTGCCGTGGACCGTGGGTGTGACCGTGTGTGCCTTCGCCGTCGGTGTGGTGCTGGGGTTCCCGCTGTGTGCGCTGCGCATGTCACAGGTGCCATCGCTGCGAGTACTGGGCGCGGCACTGGTGCTGACCTTGCGTTCGATCCCACCGATCGTCTGGCTGTTCTTCATCTTTTTTGGCATTGGCGGCGGCTATGTCACGTTGTCGCCCTTTGTCGCGGCGGTGGTCGGCCTTGGCCTGATTACCGCCGCGCAGATGGCCGAGGTCTACCGGGGCGCCTTTGCGGCGATCCCCGATGGCCAGTATGAAGCCGCCCATGTGCTCAACCTGTCAGCGCCGCAGCGCTTCTTCGATGTGGTGTTGCCGCAGCTGGTGCGCATTTCCATCCCGACAGCGGCCACCTACGCCATCGGCCTGCTCAAGGACTCTGCGGTGGCGTCGACGCTGGGTGTCGCGGATATCAGCTTCCAGGCGTACCAGGTTTCGCAGCAGACCTTCCAAGGGCTGGGCGTGTACAGCGCGGCTGCGCTGGTGTACTTGGTGCTCAGCGTGCCGGTGGCGCTGGCTTCGCGCTGGTTGTCGAGCACCTTGCAACGGAGGATCAGCCTATGAACGCGCTGCTGACACTGTGGGCGCAGTGGTTTCCGGAGTTATGGAAGGGCTTCGTCCTGTCGTTGCAGGTGACCGCCATCAGCCTGCTGCTGGGCATCGCGCTGGGGCTGCTGCTGGCCCTGGGCGTGGGCGCCAGGGGCAAGGCCATACGCTACCCGACGTTGATCATTGTCGAACTGGGGCGGGGTGCCCCGGCATTGATCCTGTTGCAGTACTTCTACTTCGGCCTGCCTTCGGTGAACCTGACCTTGACCTCGTTCTGGGCGGCCGTGCTGGCGTTGGCGTACTGCACGGCGGCGTACACCAGCGAGATCATCCGCGGCGGCATCGAGGCGGTTGCCCGTGGCCAGCACGAGGCGGCTGATGTGATTGGCCTGAACCGGGTCGATGCCCTGCGCTATGTGATCCTGCCCCAGGCCTTGCGGGTGGCGCTGCCGTCGTTGCTCGGCTTCTCGATCATGATGTTCCAGGCTTCTTCGCTGTGTTTCACCATCGCCTTGCCTGAGATCGTCAGCCGCGCCTCGGCCATCGGCTCCTCGACGTTCCAGTACATGCCGGTGCTGGTGCTGGCCGGGCTGATGTACGCGGCAGTCTGCGCGCCGGCCAGCCTGGGCGTGGCTGCCCTGGAGCGACGCTTGGCGCCCGGCGTGCAAACTGCTTGCTGATGCTGCTTTTACATTCACTTCCTGAAAGGTACCCGTGATGAAACCATTCAAGCGCGTTACCCGTTGCCTGAGCCTGTGCCTGGCCCTGGTCGGCAGCGCCCAGGCCATGGCCGAGTGCAAACCCACCCACACGTTCGAAACCCTGACCCCAGGTGTGCTCACCGTCGCGGCCTGGGTCTTCCCGCCGTACTCGATCCCTGGCACCGGCCAGGCACTGGGCGGCGTTGATGGCGAGATCATCAAGCAGATCGCGGCCCGGGAGTGCCTGACCATCAAGGCCAGCGTGCTCGACCCCTCGGCGGCAATCCAGTCGGTGGTCGCCCGCCGTGCCGACGTGGTCATTGGCGACTGGTACCGCACGGCGGAGCGCGGCAAGGTGCTGGGGCTGTCGGCGCCGTTGTACCTGGACGTGATGGGCATCATCTCGCCCCAGGGCTATGCCAAGGTCAGCGAACTGGAGGGCAAGCGCGTGGGGACGGTGCAGGGCTACCTGTGGGTCAGTGACCTGAAGACGGTGTTGGGCGACGACCTGGTGCTGTACCCCAACCCGGTGGCCATGGCCCAGGACCTGGCCTCGGGGCGCATCGAAGCTGGCATCGACAGCCATGCGGTGGCCATCGCCTCGCAGCAGAAAGGGGCGTACAAGGGCGCCAGCATCAAGGTGTCCGAGCCGGATCCACGGGTCAAGGCGACCGAGCAACCGGGGCAGACCAGCATCCCTTACATGCTGAGCAACGTCGAACTGGGCAAGGCGCTGGATGCCAACATCCAGGCGTTGCATGGCAGTGGCGAGATTGCCCGTATACTTGAGGCGCATGGGCTGGATCGGCAGGCGGCAGATGTGGGGGCGCCCCGGTTGGTGGAGTGAAGTGACGTATACCGGCCTCTTCCCGGGTTTACCCGCGAAGAGGCACGGCAAATCCAGGCTATTACCCTTGATGCAAGACACAATCTCTTCATTCAGCCTTTTCACTGGGGCTCAACAGGCATATGGTGTACGCCGTCCATATTCCCTGGAGCTGTCATGTCCAACCGTTTCCCCTCCGTTCGTCCTCGTCGCTTGCGCCAGAACGAATCCCTGCGTTCGATCTTCCAGGAAACCGAGTTCCGCCTTGAAGACCTGATCCTGCCGATCTTCGTCGAAGAAGGCATCGATGATTTCGTGCCGATCACCAGCATGCCGGGTGTCAATCGCATCCCTGAAAAACTGCTGGCGCAAGAAATCGAGCGCTACGCCCGTGCCGGCATCAAGTCGGTGATGACCTTTGGCGTCTCGCACCACCTGGACGAAGTCGGCAGTGACACCTGGAACGAAAACGGCCTGGTGGCGCGCATGGCGCGGATCTGCAAGGACACCGTGCCGGAAATGGTGGTGATGTCCGACACCTGCTTCTGCGAATACACCAGCCACGGCCATTGCGGTGTGGTGCACGACCACGGTGTGGACAACGACGCCACCCTGGTCAACCTGGGCAAGCAGGCCGTGATCGCGGCCGCCGCTGGCGCCGACTTCATCGCGCCATCGGCGGCGATGGACGGCCAGGTCCAGGCGATTCGGGGTGCGCTGGATGCCGCAGGCTTCCATGACACGGCAATCATGGCCTATTCGACCAAATTCGCCTCGTCGCTCTATGGCCCGTTCCGCGAGGCCGGCGGTACCGCCCTCAAAGGTGACCGCAAGAGCTACCAGATGAACCCGATGAACCGCCGCGAAGCCGTGCGCGAATCGTTGCTCGACGAGCAGGAAGGGGCCGATGTGCTGATGGTCAAACCGGCCGGCGCCTACCTTGACGTGATCGCCGACATCCGCGCTGCTTCGCGCCTGCCACTGGCGGCCTACCAGGTCAGTGGTGAATACGCGATGATCAAGTTCGGCGGCCTGGCCGGTGCCATCGATGAAGGGCGCGTGATGCGTGAAAGCATCGGTGCCATCAAGCGGGCGGGTGCCGACCTGATCCTGACCTACTTCGCCATGGACCTGGCGCGCGAAGGTATCTGATAGGGCCGCCTGCCTTGTGGGAGCGGCCTGTAGGAGCGGCC
>NZ_JANIAG010000301.1:0-3390 GCF_028682155.1 Pseudomonas sp. 39004 | reverse complement strand
TGCCCCGCGAAGAGGCCAGCACTATTTCAACAAGAATTCCGCCACCTGCTGGGCCGCCGCCTGCATATGCTGGGCATGGCTGAACCCCGAAGCCTTCAACGGCTTCAGGTCATGATCCCCCGCCACCTGCCAGCTCACCTCGATCGCCGGTGACAGCGCATACCCCGCCACCGCCTCACGATTACCCAGCGCATCGCGCTCGCCCTGCACGATCAAGGTCGGCGTCTTCAGCTCTGCCAGGTGCTCGACCCTGGGCTTCTCCGGCTTGCCCACTGCATAGAACGGATACCCCAGGCAAACCAGTGCATCCACCTCAAGCTCGTCCGCCACCAGGCTGGCCATGCGCCCGCCCATGGACTTGCCGCCAATGGCCAATGTGCCCGCGACCAAAGGTCGCACCTGCCGGTATACCTCGCGCCAGCACTCCAGCAGAACCCTCTGCGGATTGGGCGGCCGCTTGCCACCATTCACACGGCGTTCGGCCATGTACGGGAACTCGAAGCGAATCACCCCTACCCCAAGCGCCGCAAGCCTTTGCGCCATCTCGTTCATGAATCCGCTGTCCATCGGCGCACCGGCGCCGTGGGCCAGGATCAGGCAGCCTTTGTAGCCCTCATCCCCTTGAATTTGCGGAGGATCGCAGCGCAAGCCTGGGACATTTCCGACCTTCGCCCATTGATCCCCGTCAATACCGGCACTTTGCCCATTAATCATGCTTGCCTCGCTCTATAGCCTGCCAATAACCGTGGATGGGAACCCATACATGAACACAACCAGCAGTACCGCCTACAACTACAAGGTGGTCCGCCAATTCGCCATCATGACGGTGGTGTGGGGAATCGTCGGGATGGGGCTCGGCGTTTTCATCGCCGCCCAGCTCGCCTGGCCGTCCCTCAACTTCGACCTCCCCTGGACCAGCTTCGGCCGCCTGCGCCCCCTGCATACCAATGCGGTGATCTTCGCCTTCGGCGGCTGTGCACTGTTCGCCACTTCGTATTATTCGGTGCAACGCACCTGCCAGACCACCCTGTTCTCACCAAAACTGGCCGCGTTCACCTTCTGGGGCTGGCAACTGGTGATCCTGCTCGCGGCCATCAGCCTGCCGCTGGGCTACACCAGCTCCAAGGAATACGCCGAGCTGGAATGGCCGATCGACATCCTGATCACCATCGTCTGGGTCTGCTACGCCATCGTGTTCTTCGGCACGCTGATGAAGCGCAACACCAAGCATATCTACGTCGGCAACTGGTTCTTCGGGGCATTCATCCTGACCGTGGCGATGCTGCACATCATCAACAACCTCGCGCTGCCGGTCAGCCTGACCAAGTCGTACTCGGTCTATGCCGGCGCCACCGATGCCATGGTCCAGTGGTGGTACGGCCACAACGCGGTGGGCTTCTTCCTGACCGCAGGCTTCCTGGGGATGATGTACTACTACGTACCCAAGCAAGCCGAGCGCCCGGTGTATTCCTATCGCCTGTCGATCGTGCACTTCTGGGCGCTGATCACCCTGTACATCTGGGCCGGCCCGCACCACTTGCACTACACCGCGCTGCCCGACTGGGCGCAGTCGCTGGGCATGGTGATGTCGCTGATCCTCCTGGCACCGAGCTGGGGCGGCATGATCAACGGCATGATGACCCTCTCCGGCGCCTGGCATAAGTTGCGCAGCGACCCGATCCTGCGCTTCCTGGTGGTGTCGCTGGCGTTCTACGGCATGTCCACCTTCGAAGGCCCGATGATGGCCATCAAGACGGTCAACGCCCTGTCGCACTACACCGACTGGACCATCGGCCACGTCCACGCCGGCGCCCTCGGCTGGGTGGCGATGATCTCGATCGGCGCGCTGTACCACACCATCCCGAAAGTGTTCGGCAAAGAGCAGATGCACAGCATCGGCCTGATCAACGCGCACTTCTGGCTGGCGACCATCGGCACCGTGCTGTACATCGCCTCGATGTGGGTCAACGGCATCGCCCAGGGCCTGATGTGGCGCGCGGTCAACAGCGACGGCACGCTCACCTACTCGTTCGTCGAAACCCTGGTGGCCAGCCACCCTGGCTTCATCGTGCGCTTCGTCGGCGGTGCGATCTTCCTCAGTGGCATGTTCCTGATGGCCTGGAACACCTGGCGCACGGTACGCGCGCCGGCCACTGACGCCGCCCCTGCGAACGCCCAGCTGGCCTGAGGAGACACGCCTGATGAAACACGAAGTCATCGAGAAAAACATCGGCCTGATGGCGCTGCTGATGGTGTTTGCCGTCAGCATCGGCGGGCTGACCCAGATCGTCCCGCTGTTCTTCCAGGACGTCACCAACAAGCCGGTCGAAGGCATGAAACCCTACACCGCGCTGCAACTGGAAGGCCGCGATATCTACATCCGCGAAGGCTGCGTGGGCTGCCACTCGCAGATGATCCGCCCGTTCCGTGCCGAGACCGAACGCTATGGCCACTACTCGGTAGCCGGGGAAAGCGTGTGGGACCACCCGTTCCTGTGGGGCTCCAAGCGCACCGGCCCGGACCTGGCCCGCGTGGGCGGGCGCTACTCCGACGACTGGCACCGCGCGCACTTGTACAACCCGCGCAACGTGGTGCCTGAGTCGAAGATGCCATCCTACCCGTGGCTGGTCGCCGAACAGGTCGACAACAGCCACACCGAGACCAAGCTGCGCACCCTGCGCACCCTCGGCGTGCCGTACACCGACGAGGACATCGCCGGTGCCCGTGACGCGGTCAAGGGCAAGACCGAGATGGACGCGCTGGTCGCCTACCTGCAGGTGCTCGGCACCGCGATCAAGAACAAGAGGTAACTGCGATGGACATGGACATCGGCATGATCCGTGGCCTGGGTACCCTGGTGGTGATGATCGCCTTCATCGGCCTCTCGCTCTGGGTATTCAACCGCCGCCGCGACCGTGATTTCGCCGAAGCGCGCCTGCTGCCCTTCGTCGACGACCACCTGCCCCCTGCCGGGCAGGCACCTGCTGCCAAGAGGAGTTCCGGGCAATGACCACGTTCTGGAGTACGTACATCAGCGTACTGACCATCGGCAGCTTGATCGGCCTCACCTGGCTGTTGCTGTCGACCCGCAAGGGCCAGGCCAACGACACCACCGACCAGACCATGGGGCACAGCTTCGATGGCATCGAGGAATACGACAACCCGCTGCCCAAGTGGTGGTTCTGGCTGTTCGTCGGCACCCTGGTGTTCTCGGTGGGCTACCTGATCCTCTATCCGGGCCTGGGCAACTGGAAAGGCATCCTGCCGGGCTATGACAACGGCTGGACCGGGGTCAATGAGTGGCAGAAGGAAATGGACAAGGCCGACGCCAGGTTCGGCCCGATCTTCGCCAAGTACGCGGCCATGCCAGTGGAAGAAGTCGCCCGTGCC
>NZ_JANIAG010000300.1:0-3393 GCF_028682155.1 Pseudomonas sp. 39004 | reverse complement strand
ACGCCTTTGTCGCCCCCACCGCGCTGAGCCCGGACAACCGCACCCTGTACTCGGCCAACCTGTTCTACTCGCGCGGCACCTACGGCGAGCGCACCGACGTGCTGGTGGCCTGGGACACCCAGACCTTGCGCCCGCAATGGGAAGTGGTGCTGCCCACCAAGCGCGCCTCGACGCTCACTGAGAAGTACGCCATGGGCGTCAGCGCCGACAGCAAGCTGGCTTACGTCTTCAACCTCACGCCGTCGACCTCGGTGACCGTGGTCAATACCCAGACGCACAAGGTCGCCAGCGAAGTCGCCATCAGCGGCTGCGTGCTCAACTACCCGGTCGGCAAACGCAGCTTCGCCTCGCTGTGCGGTGACGGCCAGCTATTGGTGGTGACGCTGGATGACGAAGGCAAAGAGGTCTCGCGCACCCAGACGCCCTTCTTCGACCCGAACAAGGTCCGCCTGAACGAGCGCGCCATCGCCAATGGCGACACCTACTACTTCACCACCACCCACGGCGAGGTGTACCCGGTGAGCTTCGAAGGGGGCAAGGCCAAGCCGCAGCCCACCTGGTCGCTGGTCAGTGACCAGGAGCGCCAGCAAGGCTGGGCACCGGGTGGCTGGCAAGCCCTGGCCCTGGCGCCGGGCCTGAACCGCTTGTATGCGCTGATGCATGACCAGCACACCGATGGCAAATGGGAAGACCCGAGTACCACCATCTGGGCCTTCGACCTGAAGACCGGCAAAAAACTCGGCACCCTCGACTCACCCAAGCCGGTCTGGAGCCTGCAGGCAAGCCATGACCAGGCGCCCATCCTGGTGGCCACCGACCTGGAAGGCGGCGTGCAGTTCTTCGACCTGACCACAGGCAAGCACAGCGGTGCCATGGACCAGATCGCCGACACACCAGTGCTTACCTTCGCCCCTTGGTAAACAGGAGACCCGACCATGCTCGACCCTGTCCTCGTGATTGCCAGCAGCACAGCCCTGGCGGCGCTGCTGGCCAGCGCCGCCAGCCACAAGCTGCGCGACCGGCGCGCCTTCAGCGCCATCGTGCGCGCCTACCAGGTGCTGCCCTCGCCCCTGGCCCCCGCCGCCACGGCAAGCCTGGCGCTGGCTGAGCTGGCCCTGGCGCTGGCCCTGCTATTGCCCGCCTGGCGCGCCAGCGCAGCGCTGGGGGTAGCCCTGCTGATGGCGCTGTATGCCGGCGCCATCGGCGTCAACCTCTGGCGCGGGCGCCGCGACATCGATTGCGGCTGTTCAGGCCCCGGCGCCACCCAGCCCCTGCGCCCGGTGTTGTTGCTGCGCAACCTGGTGATCGCCGTGCTGGCCGGCCTGGCGGCATTGCCCATGGCAGAGCGCGCACTCGGTGGCCTGGATATTTTCGTGGTGATCGCGGCAAGTGCCGTGGCGCTGCTGCTTCATGTCGCGGTGGATGGCCTGCTGGCCAACCAGCCGCGTCTTGCCAAATTGACGGGGAGATAACCCATGCAACTGCTCATCGCATCGAACATTCTGCTCTGGCTGCTGCTGATTGCAGTGGCCTTCACGGTCATGGCCCTGGTGCGCCAGATCGGCGTGCTGCATGGCCGTATCGCCCCGGCCGGGGCGCTGATGGTGGACAAAGGCGTAACCGTCAACGACCCCGCCCCACAGGTGACCGCCGCCGACCGCCACGGCCGCCCGGTGAACATCGGCTACCACAGCGAGCGTTCGCAGTTGCTGTTCTTCCTTGCCCCTGGCTGCCCGGTGTGCAAATCGCTGCTGCCGGCGGTCAAGTCGATCGCCAAGGACAACAGCGGCGCGCTGGACGTGATCTATGTCAGCGACGGTGATTTCGCCGAACAGCAAGCGCTGATCGAAGCCAACGATTTGCAGCAGGCCACCTACGTGGTCGGCCCCGAGATCGGCATGACCTACCAGATCGGCAAGCTGCCCTACGCCGTGTTGATCGACCAGGCCGGCACCCTGCGCGCCAAGGGCCTGGTCAACTCCCGCGAGCACCTGGACAGCCTGTTCGAGGCCGTGCACCTGGGCAGCGCCAGCCTGCAGCAGTACCTGCACGGCAACCACGCGCATGGCCACGACCACGACCACGCCCACCCACACAGCGCGCAGCACTGATCGCGGAGCACACCATGAGTTTTCTCGACAAACTGTTTGAACGCTCCAGCCGCCACGTTGCCGACACCACCTCACGGCGCAAGGTGTTGGCGCGCCTGGGCTCGCTGATCGTCGCGGGCGCGGCGCTACCGGTGCTGCTGCCGATCGACCGCACCGCCAAGGCGCTGGCCGCCGAGCAACCGAAGATGGGTGACCCTGGCGACCCGACCAGCTGCGACTACTGGCGCAACTGCTCGATCGACGGCTTTCTGTGCTCGTGCTGCGGCGGCTCGATCACTTCATGCCCGCCCGGTACCGATGCCTCGCTGGTGACCTGGATCGGCACCTGCCGCAACCCGGCCGACGGCAAGAACTACATCATCTCGTACAACGATTGCTGCGGTAAGCACGCCTGCGGCCAGTGCGCCTGCTCGCGCAACGACGATGAACAGCCGTTGTATCGGCCCTTCAACAACAACGACATCAACTGGTGCCTGGGTGCGGAGTCGAAGATCTACAACTGCACCGTGACCATCATCCGCGGCGTGGCGGTATAGCGCCGTGAAGGGTCTGACGGCGCTGTTGCTCCTGTGCCTGCTGGCGCCCGTCGCCCAGGCCAGGACCCTGCCCAACCCCAACCAGCGCCCGGCACAGGGTAACGAGGTGCCACCGGTGCCGATTGCCCAGGCCGGGTACTCGGTGCCGGTGAACTACCAGTTGCAGTGCGCCGGCTGCCACCGGGACCACGGCGAGGGCTCGGCGGCCAACGACACGCCGCGCATGCAGGGGTTTGTCGGCAACTTTCTGAGGGTACCGGGTGGGCGCGAGTTTCTGGTGCGGGTGCCGGGGATTTCACAGTCGGCGCTCAACGATCAGCAGATAGCCGATTTGCTGAACTGGCTACTGGCGCGGGACGGGATGGCTGGCAACAGTTCACCCGAGCAATGGCCACCGTACAGCGGCGAAGAGGTGCGCCGGGTGCGCCAGAGCAGCATGCTCAACCTGCCGGATGTGCGGGGCGGGTTGATTGACGCGATGCGGGCCGAGGGGATTGTTATTGGGGATGGGCTTGGGCGCTGAATTGTGGTTGTTTTGGTGGGGGTTCGCCATGACGGTTCTAGCGCCTGTGAGATCGAGCGCCGCCCGCGCGGCGCATCGCGACGCAAGGCCGCTCCTACATCTGTTTCGGGCCAATTATTCCTGAGGGATTGGCGCGCGGCCCCTTGGTGCCCGCCTCAATATCGCGTCGTACAAACAAGGCGGTCGCGCGCAAATGCCACTGGCCTCACTGGCCCGAAACAAA
>NZ_JANIAG010000030.1:0-41595 GCF_028682155.1 Pseudomonas sp. 39004 | reverse complement strand
CTGTCCAGTGACAGACAGCACGTATTGCATGGACACTTTCACCGAAAGGCGTCCAACCCGCTAAGATGAGCGACTCTTCAACAAGATGCAGACTCCAATGCCCAACGACGCACCCATCGGACCAGGCCGGCCCAAGGACCTGGCCAAACGCGAGGCGATCCTCGAAGCGGCCAAGACACTGTTCCTCAGCCTTGGCTATGCCAACACCAGCATGGATGCGGTCGCTGCGGCGGCAGGTGTTTCAAAACTCACGGTGTACAGCCACTTCAACGACAAGCAGACGCTGTTCTGCTCGGCGGTCATGGCAACCTGCCAGATCCAGCTACCGGACCTGCTGTTCGAGTACCCCGAGGGGGCACCGGTGGACGAGGTACTGCTGACCATCGCCCGTAACTTCCAGGCGCTGATCAGCAGTGACGAAGCAGTCAAGCTCAGCCGCCTGATCATGGCCCAAGGCAGCCTGGACCCAAGCTTTGGCGAGTACTTCTACGAAGCTGGGCCCAAGCGCGTGCTGGCGGGAATGGAAGCGCTGCTGCGCGGGGCGGATGAGCGCGGGTTGCTGCGCATCGACAACCCGTTGTGCGCCGCCGAGCACTTCTTCTGCCTGGTCAAGGGCGCACCGGATTATCGGTTGCTGCTCGGCTGCGCGGGGCCGTTGGAAGGGGATGAAGCCGAGGCGCATGTGCGGGAGGTGGTGGGGGTGTTCTTGCGGGCATATCGGCAATGAAGCAGTAATCAACTAATTTTTGAGCTTCTGCCCTTTTGAGATCACGCTCGCAAAGGGCAGATTGAATACATGTCTCCTCAGGCATTCACGTGTCGCGCCTTCTGAGCTCTGCTACCAAAACGTTTTGAACCATCACATCTCGTGATGACCCAGCGCCTCTCATACGGTTGTTAACTTGGTCCAATTCTCGAGTGAGCTCTTTCTGACCGAGTACATGTGCATGTTTTATCGTCAAATCTCTTTCCTGACTCAAAGAATTTTCAAATCGTTTTCCAGCGGCGCCATCCGGAGTCGAACCGTGCGACTGCACAAACCTACTACTTTTGAGGGGAGCCGAGCTTCTAGCAGGCTTAAAATTTTCAAGCATTTGATATTGCTCGGCAATTTCAGCATCAGAAAATAACTCCTCAAATGGAACTGCAGCAGATTTTTCCACAAAAGATTTTGAGGCAGCGGGACCTACGGGGCGATTTGTGCTTGCCGCTACTTTCTGCGCGGGGACGACTGTCTTCACTACCTTTGGTCTCTTCGGATTCAGCCCAAGCTGTTTTCTGATGAACTTCTCCCCCCAAAAATGCCCAGTCGGATCAGTGCGGTTAATGGGGTCTCCTGCACAATAGGCATACGCATTCAGCCCTCCGCCCCTAAACGGGCTCCAACTGTCCGGGCTGCAGAACCGCATCATTACAACGTTGAACTGCCTGTAGCCATTCCCCAGAAGATAGTTCCCGGTCACCGTCTCCGGTCGCTCGCCATTGAAAGCGAGCAATGAAAGGACGCCACCGCCTCGCGTGAGTTGGCCGTAGGGCGAATAGACCTGCGGTGCCGGGCGACCGCCTTCATGCATTGAAACTACTGAGCGCATCTGATCGCATGCTACCAATGCGTTAGCTAAGCCAGGCGTATTCTCGTTCTTTTGCGCCAAGAAATGGCCAGCTGCCTGAAGGGTGCGCCAATGGCCTTGGCGATTAATTTCAGTAGCCAGGAGGCCTTTACAATAGAAAAGCTTACTGCGACTTTGTTTGATATCAGGTACTGAGATCATGATGCGCAAGACCAACATGACAGCAATTTCCGATATGATTGCGCCTCGCGACACTCTTAACAACTGGCATATTTAACAGGTCCATTCAGGATCGATGTGCGTTACATACAATAAGAACTGAGCTGGCAGGCGGCACTTTAACCTGGCCGAGCGGGCTTGCCCGCGAACTATGTGACACGGTGCATGGCATCAACTCCGCCGGTGTTCGCGGGTAAAGGCAATACTGAGGTCAGGCCTTCAACGCCTTCTTCGGATAAATGTCATACCGGCTCGACTTGCCCTCCAGGCTGTGGCTCGGCTTCGGCCCGTCGATGATCGGCGCCTTGCGCGGCCGTTTCACCACCACCCGGTGGCTGGCAAGCGCCAAAGCGGCTTCGAGCAAGGCCGGGGCATCCAGGTCATCGCCGACCAGTGGCCGGAATACGCGCATCTCTTTTTTCACCAGCGCGCTTTTGTCCCGGTGCGGGAACATCGGGTCGAGGTAGATCACCTGCGGCGGCTCCCCTTCCCAGGCACGCATGCGCTCGATGGCATTGCCGGTCAGCAGGCGCATGCGCCCAACGATCGGGCCCACCTCGTCATCGGCCCGGGCCCGCGCCAGGCCGTCTTCCAGCAATGCGGCAATCAGCGGCTGGCGCTCGATCAGGGTCATCTGGCACCCCAGGCTGGCCAGCACGAACGCATCCTTGCCCAGCCCCGCCGTGGCATCGAGCACCTGCGGCCGTACGCCCTGGGCGATGCCCACCGCCTTGGCGATCATCTGGCCGTTGCCACCGCCAAACTGGCGCCGATGCGCGGCCTGGCCGTCGACGAAGTCCACCCGCACCGGCCCAGGCGCCTGCGGGCCCAGTTGCTGGATCTGCAAGCCTTCAGCGCCCACCTGCACGGCAAAACCCGCAGCATCGTCCTGCAGCGGCAGGCCCAGGCGCTCGGCCCACGCCGTAGCCTGTTGCGCATACTCTGCCGACATCGCTTCGACCCTGATACCCGCGCCTTGCTCTTCCATCGTCCACACCTAAAAAATCAAACCAAGCCCTTATGAATCGGCAACCACGGCCGATACAGGCAATATCCCGCTATTCTGCCAGAGCACAACGCGCGCGACTGCCATGACAGATACTCTTCCCATCGGTTTGACCTACCTGTCGCCTGTCGGCCACTACGGTCAACAGAATACCCAGACCCTCGGGGGCGTCAGCCACCTGTGGCAGGATTTCTTTGCCCGCGCCATGGCCGAGCAACAGGCAGAGGAAGCGGACAGCGTCAGCCAGTCGTTCGTCCAGTACGATCAGCACAGCGGCGAGCCGGTCGGCGGTGCCAGGGCGCTGGCGCTGATCGATGCCCAGCGTGCGCTGCCGGTGCACGACACCGAAATCGCACCGCCCGAGCCACTGTTCCTGCCCAAGGCCGAGCTGGAAGCCAACCTGCTGGAGCCCGCCGCCGAGCCGTTCAGCGCCATCGAGTTGATCGAACAGCAGCGTGAACTCGACCTGAGCAACAGCTGGTTGCGCCCGGTGGTCATGAGCCAGGGTCACCCACTTGCCGAGCCCGGCCCAGGCCCCTCCCCGCGCCCGCTGTTCCTGCCTATCGCCGAATTCGAGACGAACCTGCTGGACCCGGCCCCCGAACCCTTCGACGAAACCACGCTGGCCAAGCAGCAGAATGACCTGGCGTTCGACATCCACTGGGCGCGCCCGGTGGTGCTGAACAACGTTCGCGTTCACGCCTGAGGTTGCGCAAGCTCAGCGGCAGATCTGCCAGCGGCCCATATCGAGGTGGAAGTGATTGTGGTGCGCGGCGTTGTAGTCAGGCCCCAGCACGGTACTGAAGCGTTCACAGGCCACCTGCTGCACCTGACGAAGGAATTCAGCTTTCTGCCCCGCCGCCTGCCAGTCCCGAGCCAGTACGATGCGCTGCCCGTCCTGCAAGCGAAAACCACTGATGTCCAGGGCATTGGCGGTGGCGTGCTGACTGAGCCGGCCTTGTTTGCGGTGATAGACATTGCGGCAGGCAAAACTGCCCAGGTGGTCAACCTGCGTCACCCGCTGCCCCAATACTCGCTGCGCCACCGGTTGCAGCCCATGCTGCTCGAACAGCGCGTAGGCTACCGCCAACGGGCAACTGGCCAGGAAGCTGCTGCTGAGCCGCGCCTGGCCGCCCTCGATGCGCCATACGTTGCGCAGCGGGCAATTGGCCGAGGCCGGACTGTCGGCTTGCGCCCGGTACCGCAGATCGCTGGTTTCCAGTGCCTGACGGCATAGCGCGGGGTCATCGCGCAGGCGCGACAGCTTGAAGGTGGTGAGCAGGTTCGGCGGCTGGCGCACGTCCAGCGGCGCCCAGGGGTTCCAGGCAGCCGGCAGGCGCCAACCAAAATGCCAGACCAGGCCTGCCAGCAGCGACAGACCCAGCAGCAGTGCCAGCAAGGCACGCACGGCGATTCAGCGGCGGAACAGGTCGTTGAGCTGGGCGAAGGGCAGCGCCTGTTCACCGTAGCCGAACGTGCCCTCGTCACGAATCTCCAACGCGGCCCGGTGGAAAGCCCCCAGTGCCGCACGGGCCAGCGACGAGCCGACACTGATGCGGCGCACCCCAAGGTCTTGCAACTGGTTGACGCTCAGGGTCACGCCCGCCAGCCCCATCAGCACATTGACCGGCTTGGGCGCCACCGCCTGCACTACCGCGCGAATTTCTTCGACGGTGCGCAGCCCTGGCGCGTAGAGCACATCGGCCCCGGCCTCGGCATAGGCTTGCAGGCGCAGGATGGTGTCGTCCAGGTCCAGGCGCCCGTGCAGCAGGTTTTCGGCACGGGCGCACAGGGTGAACGGAAACGGCAGGCTACGCGCTGCCTGAACCGCCGCGCGTACGCGTTCTACAGCCAGGCCATGGTCATAGATAGGGGCTTCACTGCGCCCGCTGGCGTCTTCGATGGAACCCCCTACAAGACCCGCCTCGGCGGCCCGCAGGATGGTCTGTGCGCAGTCTTCGGGCAGGTCGCCGAAGCCGTTCTCCAGGTCGGCAGCAACCGGCAAGGCCGTGGCATCGACAATGGCCCCGGCGTTATCCAGGGTTTCGTCCAGGCTCAAGGCACCTTCGGCATCCGGTCGGCCCAGGCTGAACGCCAGGCCCGCGCTGGTCGTGGCCAGCGCCTCGAAGCCCAGGCTGGCCAGCAACTTGGCGGAGCCGGCATCCCACGGGTTGGGGATGACGAAGGCGCTGTCACGTTCGTGCAGTGCCTTGAAGGCTTCGGCTCGCAGGGTTTGCACATCCATGGTCTCAACCTCAGGCAGTCAGGAGTGGTCAGAGTAGTCCCAGTTGTTCGACCTCAGGGGCGCGTGGCAATTCCGGCAAAGGTGCAAGGCCAGGCAGGCGCTGCATCAGACGCTGATGAAAACGCTGGGCCAACGCCGCGGCCAGGCGGTTATCCGAGGTGTGCAGGAAGATGTAGGGGCTACGACCTTCCTCGACCCAACTGGCCACCTTGGCCACCCAGGGCGTCAGGAAGGCTTCATTGGCTTCAAGCTGCGGATGGCCAATGAAACGTATCTGCGGATGCTGGCTGAAGGCGGCCGGGCGTGGCGGCACCTTGGGCTTCTTGGCCTGGGCATGCAGCACGGCGGGCTCGCGCGAAGTGCAACTGAACAACGCCCGCGGGTCGAGGCAGATGCGCTCGACACCACGCTCGAGCAGCAGCCGGTTGAGCTGCCGCTCCTCTTCACCGCGCGCAAAAAAGGCCTCGTTGCGCACTTCGACGGCCAACGGCACGCCCACTTCATCCAGAAAACAGCTCAACTCTGCCAGGCGCGAAGGCCCGAATAGCGCAGGCAACTGCAGCCAGTAAGGCGATACCCGTTCACCCAGCGGTGCCATCAAACGGGTGAAGGCAGCGGCCGCGTCCAACTGGTCACGCAGGTCCCCCGCATGGCTGACCTCGCGGGGGAATTTGGCGGTGAAACGAAAGTGCGCCGGCATCGTCTGCGCCCAGCGTGCCACGGTGGCGGCTGCGGGGCTCGCGTAGAAGGTGGTATTGCCTTCGACCGCGTTGAACACCTGGCTGTACAGGCCAAGGTACTCAGCGGCTCGGGCATCGGCGGGGTACAGGTAGTCGCGCCAGGCGTTTTCGCTCCATGACGGACAACCCAGAAAATAAGGCAGAAGAGAAGGAATCATCCCTCAAATGTACAGGTCGAGCCCCAGTACTTCCATGTCCCAATCGGTAAAACCGGCCGTGCTCAGGTAGCTGGCCAACGCAGTGGCGGTACGTCGGTCACGGGCGCGAGGGAAGACCATGTCTTGCTGACGGGCTGGCAGGCCACCGCTGCGACGGCGAATGGCCGCCTCCTGGGCCAGTTCACCCTGCTCGCCGCTGTCGATGACGTCGGCATCTTCGATGGCCTCATCGCGCACCGACGCTTTGCGCGGTGTGCGCTTGATCGGGTAGGACTGCGATGAGAAACCGTCGATACGCATGGCGTGAACACTCAGAACCGATGATGGCAATTTAGCAGCATCAGGGTTCCGTCGCTAATGCTTGAGTGATAACTGGACCACAGTTCGCGCGAAAGGTTTTATCGTCATCGGCGATAACCGACGAACAACACTCAACGCTTCTTGGGTGTCGCTACATTATCGCGCAAGTACACAGGTTGCGCCTGCTCGGCGGCGATCGCCTCGCCGCGCGCCCAGGCAAAGCTGGCCAGGCTGAGGATATCCAGGGCATTGGGCAACGCCGCCGCATTGCTGGCGGCGACTTGCACAGCCAGGCGCTCGGCATAGCCCCAACCGGTACCGGCACCGAACCACTCGGCGCTGCTGGCGTCGGGCAGCGCCACGCGCTCGGGCGGCAGTACCGCTTCCTGGCCAACCAGGCGCATTTCGCCGGCGCTGGCCTGGTAACAGCCCCAGTACACCTCGTCCATGCGCGCATCGATGGCGGCCGCCACGTGCTGCGCACCCTGCTCGCGCAACGCACCTTGCGCCAGCGCGGCCAGATTGGACACCGGCAGCACCGGACGCTCAAGGGCGAACGCCAGGCCCTGGACCACACCGATGGCGATCCGCACGCCGGTGAAGGCCCCCGGGCCACGGCCGAACGCGATGGCATCCAGCGTATTCAAGGCCACCCCCGAGTCAGCCAGCAGCTGTTTGATCATCGGCAGCAACTTCTGCGCGTGCTGACGTGGGATCACCTCGTAATGGCTGGTTACCTTGCCGTCATGCAACAAGGCGACGGAACAGGCTTCGGTGGCGGTATCCAGGGCCAGCAGGGTGGTCATCGAACGGGTTTCCAGGTGCAGGGAAAAGAGCGCCAGTATAAACGACAACGGCCCGCAAGCGGGCCGTTGTGATGCAAGGCGATGGATCAGCTCAGGGCTGCCAGTACCTTGGCGGTGATAGCGTCGACCGAGCCGACACCTTCGATGTGGCTGTACTTCGGCTTACCAGCATTTGCAGCCGACAGCTTCTGGTAGAACTCGACCAGCGGCTTGGTCTGGGTGTGGTAGACCGACAGGCGATGACGCACGGTTTCTTCCTTGTCGTCGTCGCGCTGGATCAGCTCTTCGCCGGTCACGTCGTCCTTGCCTGCCACTTTCGGCGGGTTGTACTGAATGTGGTAGGTGCGGCCCGAGGCCAGGTGCACACGGCGACCGGCCATACGGCCAACGATTTCTTCATCGTCAACGGCGATTTCGACCACGGCGTCGATGTCGACACCGGCGGCGACCATGGCTTCGGCTTGCGGAATGGTCCGTGGGAAGCCGTCGAACAGGCAGCCGTTGGCGCAATCCGGCTGGGCGATGCGCTCCTTTACCAGGCTGATGATCAGATCGTCGGAGACCAGCTGGCCGGCATCCATGACTTTCTTCAGTTCCAGGCCCAGCGGGGTACCGGCCTTGACGGCGGCACGCAGCATGTCACCGGTGGAGATCTGTGGAATACCGAACTTCTCGGTGATGAACTTTGCCTGAGTACCTTTACCGGCCCCGGGAGCTCCCAGCAGAATTACGCGCATCTCGTGCTCCTCAAATTTTTTTATGAAATTCAATGGATTCGGCAACCAGGGCCAAGTCCGGAAAATCGGGTATGACCATAAATCGGTCAGAAGGCTGCTCAAGATACACAGCGCCCGGCAGCCAGACAAGCGTCCCAAAGTTGCAGGAATGCGCCACTTGCGACCTGCCCGGCAAGCGGTTGCGCTCAGCGCAACCGCCCTCCCCGTTCCTGATTGCCTCCCTCCTCACACCTGCGCCTGGCAAACCAGAGGCGGCCTCAGCCGGTGTTGCGCAGGCCCGCGGCAATACCCGCCACGGTGACCAGCAAGGCCTGTTCCAGCGGGCTGTCCAGAGCGGCTTCGCGCCTGCGCGAGCGCGCCAGCAGCTCGGCCTGAAGGCGGTGCAGCGGGTCCAGGTAAGTATTGCGCAGGCTGATGAATTCCAGGGTCTCGGGGCTGTGCGCCAGTAGCACCGGCTGCCCGGTCAAGCCCAGTACCACCTGGCAGGACTGCGACAATAGGTCGCGCAGGTGCACACCTAAAGGAAGCAGGTCCGGTTGCACCAGACGTTCGTCGTAGGCCTCGGCGATTTGTGCATCGGCCTTGGCCAGCACCATCTCCAGCATGTCGATACGGGTGCGGAAGAACGGCCATTGTTCGCGCATCTGCGCCAACAGTTCGCCCTGGCCGCGTTGCAAGGCATTGTTCAAGGCGGTTTCCCAGCCCAGCCAGGCTGGCAGCATCAGGCGCGTCTGGGTCCAGCCGAAGATCCACGGGATGGCCCGCAGGCTCTCGATGCCGCCGGCGCGGCGCTTGGCCGGACGGCTGCCCAAAGGCAGGCGCCCCAACTCCTGCTCCGGCGTCGACTGGCGGAAATACTCGACAAAATCGGGGTTGTCGCGCACCACGCTACGATACGCCTGCACCCCATCAGCAGCCAGTTGGTCCATCACCTCACGCCAGGCAGGCTGCGGCGGGGGTGGCGGTAACAAGGTGGCTTCCAGCACGGCCGCCAGGTACAGGTTGAGGTTTTGTTCGGCAATGCCAGGCAAACCGAACTTGAAGCGGATCATCTCGCCCTGCTCGGTGGTGCGGAACCGCCCAGCCACCGAGCCCGGTGGCTGCGACAGGATCGCCGCGTGCGCCGGGCCGCCGCCACGGCCAACGGTGCCGCCACGGCCGTGGAACAACAGCAACTCGACTTGATGCTCGCGGCAGATGCGCACCAGGTTTTCCTGGGCCCGGTACTGCGCCCAGGCGGCTGCGGTGGTGCCAGCGTCCTTGGCGGAGTCGGAATAGCCGATCATCACTTCCTGCGGGCCGCGCAGGCCGGCGCGATAGCCCGGCAGGCCAAGCAGGCGCTGCATCACCGGGCCGGCGTTGTCCAGGTCGGCCAAGGTCTCGAACAGCGGTACCACCCGCATCGGGCGGGTCAGCCCGGCTTCCTTGAGCAGCAGTTGCACCGCCAGCACATCCGACGCGGCACCGGCCATGGAGATGACGTAGGAGCCCAATGAAGCGGCCGGGGCCGCCGCAATTTCCCGGCAGGTGGCCAGCACCTCGGCGGTTTCCGCCTGGGGCTGGAAGTGCGCTGGCAGCAGCGGCCGGCGGTTTTTCAGTTCGGCCAGAAGGAACGCGATACGTTGCTCTTCATCCCAGTCGGCATAGCGCCCCAAGCCCAGGTAATCGGTGATCTCGGTCAGGGCATCGCGGTGCCGGGCAGCGTCCTGGCGCACGTCCAGGCGCCCCAGGTACAGGCCAAAGGTCACGGCCCGGCGCAGGCAGTCGAGCAGCGGCCCTTCGGCGATCACGCCCATGCCGCATTCATGCAGCGATTGATAGCACAGCTCAAGCGGCGCGATCAGGTCGCGGTTGTCCACCAGCACTTCGGCACCGGCGGGCTGGCTGCTGGTCAAGGCGGCATGCGCCCAGGCGCGGGTCGCCCGCAGGCGCTCACGCAATTGCTTGAGCACGGCGCGGTAAGGTTCGGCGCTGTCGCCGACTCGCTCACGCAGCGCGCTGCTGGCGTGTTGCATGGACAATTCTGCAGCCAAGGCGTCGATATCGCGCAGGAACAGGTCGGCCGCCATCCACCGCGCCAGCAACAGCACTTCGCGAGTGACTGCGGCCGTGACATTAGGGTTGCCGTCGCGGTCGCCGCCCATCCAGGAGGCGAAGCGGATCGGTGCGGCCTCCAGCGGCAGGCGCAGCCCCGTGGCATCGTGCAGCGCCTTGTCGACCTTGCGCAGGTGGTTGGGGATGGCCTGCCACAGGGAATGCTCGATCACCGCGAAGCCCCACTTGGCCTCGTCCACCGGGGTCGGCCGGGTACGGCGGATCTCTTCGGTGTGCCAGGCTTCGGCGATCAGCCGGCGCAGGCGCTCGCGCACCTGCTGGCGCTCGCCAGGGGTCAGGTCGCGATGGTCCTGGGCTGCCAACTGAGCGGCGATGGCGTCGTACTTCTGGATCAAGGTGCGCCGCGCGACCTCGGTGGGGTGGGCCGTCAGCACCAGCTGGATATCCAGCTTGGCCAACTGCCGGGCCAAGGCGTCGTTGCCGTGCCCGGCCTGCTTCAGGCGTGCCAGCAGCTCGGGCAGCACCCGCGCTTCGAATGGCTCTGGCTGGTCGGCATCGCGACGGCGGATCAACTGATACTGCTCGGCCATGTTGGCCAGGTTGAGAAACTGGTTGAACGCCCGGGCCACCGGCAGCAAGTCTTCATCGGCCAGGTCCGCCAGGGTCGAGCTCAATTGCTCGCCGGCCACCCGGCGGTCCGCCTTGGCGCTGTGACGAATGGCCTCGATCTTCTGCAAAAACGCATCGCCGTGCTGCTGACGAATGGTTTCGCCGAGCAACTCCCCCAACACATGGACATCTTCACGCAAACGCACATCGATATCGGTCATTGGCCCTCTCTGTGGCGCAGCCTTGGCGCACTCGTTCAGGAAACAGCACTGGGCCAAGAGTGCCCATAGCCAAGCGTCGATGGCAAGCGCCCAAGCCAAGCCGCGATCGGCAAAGCAAACTAAAGTGCAAGCAGAGCACTCCGATCCAATGCAGCCCTTCGAGGCGTAGACAGAGGTCATCATGAAAATCCGTGAACTCGCCCAGCACTGGGAACAGAATGCCGCAGGTACCCTGAGCCGTACCGGCCATGTACTGCATCTGGACCTGGAGTCGGAGGCGCGCCTGGCCGCGCTGATCGACATGTACCCCAAACGTACCGCCGAAGAACTGCTCGGCGAACTGGTGGCGGCAGCCCTTGAGGAACTGGAAGCCAGTTTCCCTTATGTACAGGGGCGCCAGGTCATCGCCACCGATGAAGAAGGTGACCCGTTGTTCGAAGACATCGGCCCTACCCCTCGCTTTCTGTCCTTGTCCCGTCGGCACCTGCATGAACTCAGCAGCACTGCTGACGACAGCGAAACATAACCACCCCCCTGTTCCGGGCCTGCAAGGCCCGGAATACCGCGCATGGCGCTGAAAGTTCCAGGCAAATCTCACTGACCAATCAGTCAGAAAAAGTTATCCGTCAACGGCACTTTTTTCTGAACTATTCGAAAAACGCCCGAGTCCGAGCAAATAGCCATCACGCTAAAACCCTGCACACTGCCCTCGTGCACCGTTCAGCTGAAGTACACGGCAACTGTCAGGGAATAAGCGATGGACTGCTACGGACATCGTCGTTATCAGGAGTGATCCAATGGAGCTGACCACCATGAAGACCCGCACTTTCAAACCGTCATCCACTCATGTGCGCGGGTTCAAGCTGGCCGCGCTGGCCCTGGGCAGTAGCCTGGTCCTGGCCGGCTGTGCGGGTAACCCGCCCACCGAGCAGTATGCCGTTACCCAGTCCGCCGTGAACTCTGCCGTCAGTGCCGGCGGTACCGAGTTCGCCGCCGTTGAAATGAAAGCGGCCCAGGACAAGTTCAAGCAGGCTGAAATCGCCATGCATGACAAGAAGTACGACGACGCCAAGCGTCTGGCCGAACAAGCCGAATGGGACGCCCGCCTCGCCGAACGCAAGGCTCAGGCGGCCAAGGCCCAGAAGGCCGTGCAGGATGCCCGCCAGGGCGTTCAGGACGTACGTGAGGAAGGCCTGCGCAGCGCTCAATGAGCCCTGCCCGACTTCCCTTAGCCTTCGCACTCGATCAAAGGATGAACACTATGCGCAAACACGTCATGATTCCCGCCCTGCTGGCCCTGAGCGTCGGTCTTGCTGCCTGCTCGCACGACCCGAACGCCAACCTTGAATCGGCCCGCACCAACTTCTCCGCGCTGCAGAGCGACCCGCAGTCGACCAAGGTCGCGGCGCTGGAAACCAAGGATGCCCAGGACTGGCTGAACAAGGCCGACAAGGCCTATATGGATCGCGAGGACCAGAAAAAGGTCGACCAACTCGCTTACCTGACCAACCAGCGGGTCGAGGTCGCCAAGCAGACCATCGCCCTGCGCACCGCCGAAGGCGAACTGAAAAACGCCTCCGCCCAACGCGCCCAGGCCAAACTGGATGCCCGTGATGCGCAGATCGCCAAACTGCAGGACAGCCTCAATGCCAAGCAGACCGACCGCGGTACGCTGGTCACCTTCGGCGACGTGCTGTTTGACTTCAACAAGGCCGTGCTCAAGAGCAACGCCTACCCTAACGTGACCAAGCTGGCCCAGTTCCTTCAGGAGAACCCGGAGCGCAAGGTGATCGTAGAGGGCTACACCGACAGCGTCGGCTCGGCCAACTACAACCAGACCCTCTCCGAGCGCCGCGCCGCTGCCGTGCGCATGGCGCTGGTACGTGCAGGCGTAGACCCAGCACGCATCGTCGCTCAGGGCTACGGCAAGGAGTACCCGGTGGCTGACAACGGCAGCAACTCGGGCCGTGCGCAGAACCGTCGGGTAGAGGTGACCATCTCCAACGACAACCAGCCGGTGGCACCGCGCTCGGTGAGCCAGGCGCAGTAAGGCTGGCTAGTTGAAAGAAAAAACCCCGCCTTGATGGCGGGGTTTTTCATTGGTCTGCCCGCGAAAGGTCAGGTGCAGCAACGCAGATTGCAGCTCACTGCACCTGCTGCGGTGTGTCCTCGCCCATGCAACGCACCGCACGCTTGCGGTCGTCGACCAACACGCCGGTCAGGCCTTTCTGTTGGGTATCGAACAGCACCAGCACACCGTCCACGCACTGGGCCACCTGTGGCGCCGGGTCGAGCGATACTTTGTAATCCTCGCCTGGCAGGGTCTTGAGCATGGTGAAATCCTGCAGCAACAGGGCATCTTCAGGCTTGGCGAAATGCAGGTAACCGTAGTACCAGAGGGCCCCCACCGTCACGATGATGCTGCCGACGCCGGTCAGGATCAGCGGGATGGCGTTGCGTTCTTCACTCATTGCTTGTTCTTCTCGTCAGGGTAATTGGGCACTTCGGCAAGCCGCCGCAGGCCGTTGAAATGACTCGGGTCGTCCAGAAAGCGCAGCATCACCTGGCGCCACACCGGGTCGGCGAAGGTCTGCACATGGCCACCACGGGTCAGTTGCAGTACCCGCGGCGGTGGCGCGTGCTGGTACAGGCGGATGCCGTTATCCATCGGCACCAGGTGGTCGTCGATACTGTGGAAGAACAGCTTCGGCGGGCCGTCCAGGCGCTCGACCGAACGGATCGCACTGTCACCGTCGGGCACCAGCCACGACAGCGGCACCTGCAATGGCCAGGTCATCCACGACGTACTTAGGGCGAACCGCCCGACCGCACGGTAGCTGGCCGGCACGCCATCGAACACCAGTGCGCTGAAGCGCTGGCGCTGTTCGGGGTGGGCCGCCAGGTAGTGGATGGCCATGGCGCCGCCCAGGCTCTGCCCCAGCAGCACCAGCGGCTTGCCCTTGACCTCGGGCGCCTGGTCCAGCCAGCCCAAGGCCGCCGCAATGTCCTGGTAGACCTCCGGCAAACCCGGTTTGCCCTGAGACAACCCATAACCCCGGTAGTCGACCATCAGTACCTGGTAACCCTGCTCCGGCAGCCAGTAGCTGCCCCCCAGATGGCCGGCCAGGTTGCCGCCGTTGCCATGCAGGTGCAACACCGTGCCCTTGACCTCGACCCCGGCCTTGGCCGGCAGCCACCAGCCATGCAGACGCACACCGTCGGCGGTGGTCAGAGTAACGTCCCGGTATTCCAGCTTGGCCCGTTCCGGTGTGAACGGTTGGCCCGGCTCGGGGTAGAACAGCAGGCTGCTGCACCCGCTCAGGCCCAGCAGGAGCACACCGAGTACCAGCAGGCGGCAGCGTTCAGAGAATGTTCGCGTAGTCGGCTTCAATGCGATCCAGGCTCAGGTGGTTGAGGAAGTTGGAGAAGCACATCCAGGCCGACAGCGCGTTGAGGTCGCGGAACTGTTCGGGCAAGTACTTAGGCGGTTCCACCAGCCCTTCCTCGACCAGTTGGCGCAGGGTACGCATGTCTTCCAGGGTGGTCTTGCCGCAGAACAGCAGCGGGATCTGCTCGAGTTTGCCCTTCTTCACGGCCAACTGAATGTAGTTGTAAACCATGATGAAGCCCTTGAGGTAGGACAAGTCCTTGGTGAATGGCAGCCCATTGGGCACCGAGCCGCGGAACACCCGGCTGGCGTTGCTGTAGCTCTGCGCCATTTCGAAGCCCTGGGCGCGGAAGAACTCGAACACCTGAAGGAAATCGGCGCCTTCCTCGACCATGTGGATGGCGCGTGTGCGGTTGGTGAGCTTGCGCAGGCGGCTGGGGTAAGAGGCGAAGGCAATTACCTCCATGAGAATCGCCAGCCCTTCCTGCGTCACCGTCGACGAGGGTGGCCCTTTGGCCAGGAAGGTGCAAATCGGCTGGTTGAGGCCGTTGAGCGTGGTACCGACATGCACCAGCCCCTCATGCACCTCCAGCGCACGCACGTCGCGGCTGTTGAACATGGCGTCGGCGCGCACCTTGATGTAGTCGGCACCTGCCGCTGCGTCGGCGACGATGCCGTCGGACTCGAACACACGGATGGTTTCTTCGGCTTCACCGAACACCTTGTTCAGGCGGCGCTGGAGGATGTCTACGGCCTCCTTGGCGGTGAGGTTCTTGGGCTCGTCCTTGAGGTCGCCACGGCCATCGATGTTGTTCAGGTAGTCCGAGAGCATCAGGCCCAGGTCGGCCAGGGTCGGGTCACCGGCATGGAAGGCGTCGGAGGCGGCGCCGTAGAGCTCCTGCGAGATCAGCCCGAAGTCTTCGGTGCCACGCGCCTCGAGCATGCGCACCACCATGCGGTACTCCTTGCACATGCGCCGCATGATCTGCCCGACGGGGTTGAACTGGCCCAGCCGGCGGGTGATGTCGCGCTCGATGCTCTGGAACTCGGCCTTGACCGCACTGGAGTCGAACGACAACGGGCGCGACTGGTAATAGGCGCGGTCTACGGCAGGTGGCTCTTTGCCCTTGGCCTTGAGGAAGCCGTGGCGGATGTTGTCGTCCCACTTCACCGCGTCGAGCACACGAATGGGGGTCTGCGCCGCGACGATGCGGTCGGACAGTGCACGGATGGTCTGTTGGTACTCGTCCACTGAGGACTCCTTGCTAGAGGGCAGTACAGGCAACTACTTGCCGCTGCGCTGGAAGCGCGCCACCTCGACGAACAGGTCGGAGTTGGCCGGGTCGTCCAGATAGGCCAGCACCCGCGCCGATGGGCTGTCGATCAGCACGCCCTCACCATTGTCTTCCGGCACCTCGGTGCTGCGCCCGGTCAGTTCTTTCTTCTCGACAGCCTGCTGCACCTGCTCGACATCGAGGTTGTACACCACCAGTTCCTTGCCATCGATGACTTCGAAACCGCCAATCAGGAAATTACCGCCCAGGCGCTTGGGCACGCCGGCCGAGAGGTACCAGCGATTGCCGTGGCGCGACACGGTGAACACATACTCTTCGGGGGCCTTGCCCTTGGCCGTGGCCACGGCCTTGTAGGCATCGCCGCCACTGCGGCTGATCGCAAGTTTCAGCGGCTCGCCCCAGGCGTCCTTGCTGCTCCATTTGCCGAGCAGAGCCTTGGGCGCGGCCTGGTTGCTCGGCAACGGCTCGTGAAAGGTCACCAGACAACCGCCCAGCAGCAGGAATGACAGAGTCAACAACACCACACGCCAGGCTTTCATCAGGTTCTCCTTGAAAATTCAGGTCTGTGCTCAGGCCGATGCCAACACCAGGTGCAGGTAACGGGTAAGCATAGCGAGCATCTGCCCATCGGCTTGCGCGTTCGCATCCTTGAGCAGGCCCTGATATTCCATCTGCTCGATAATCGCCGTCAACATCTGGGCGTCCTGTTCCGGTTGCCGCGACCCGACCACCTGCAGCAACTGTCGGGTACCGTGCAGAAGGATCTGCTCGTGGGCGCACACCAGTTCGGCCAGGCGTGGGCACAGCAGCGCCTCCTGGCGGAACGCCTGCTCGGCCATGAGGAAGTCGCGGCGATTGAGCAACTGGCGGGACACATAGTCAGCGGTCATGCGCGCCACTTCGTCGGCCAGCCGCGCCCTCGCCTGCGAGCTGCCATCGCCCTGGGCCAGCATCTGGCGCAGCACTACCTCGGTGTTGGCCCAGAGCTTGGCCATGTAGGCGGCGCTGCGCTCGACGTACTGGGCGAAGGTATCGGTGAGCAGGTCCTCGATGTCCTTGAAGTAATAGGTGGTGGCCGACAATGGCACACCCGCCTCGGCGGCCACCGCGCGGTGGCGCACACCACGTACACCATCGCGCACGACGATGCGCATGGCGGCGTCGAGGATCAGTTGGCGGCGCTGCTCGCTGCCTTGGCGGGCAGTCTTGCGGCCTTGGTATTGCACGCTTTCGGCGACGGCGGTGGCGATGCCGGCGGCGCCTTGCGGGGCGATTACGGGGGACACGGGGTTACCTCACGGACGGTGTGCTGGCTGCGCCGGCGCTTTTGCGGCTACAGGTAACATAAAGCTTCAGGCACGAAAAAGCCGCCCCTAGAGGCGGCTTTCTCAGATCACTCAGGCCTGCGGACGCATATGTGGGAACAGGATCACATCGCGAATCGACGGCGAGTTGGTCAGCAGCATCACCAGGCGGTCGATGCCGATACCTTCACCGGCGGTCGGCGGCATGCCGTACTCCAGGGCACGGACGAAGTCGGCATCGTAGTGCATGGCTTCGTCGTCACCGGCATCCTTCTCGGCCACCTGGGCCAGGAAGCGCTCGGCCTGGTCTTCGGCATCGTTGAGCTCGGAGTAGGCGTTGGCGATCTCGCGGCCACCGATGAACAGCTCGAAGCGGTCGGTCACGGCCGGGTTCTGGTCGTTGCGACGGGCCAGCGGCGAGACTTCGAACGGGTATTCGGTGATGAAGTGCGGCTGCTCCAGCTTGTGCTCGACCAGCTCTTCGAAAATCATCACCTGCAACTTGCCCAGGCCTTCATGGCCGAGCACCTTGGCACCGGCTTTCTTGGCGATGTCACGGGCCTTGTCGACGTCCTGCAGGTCGGCGGCGGTCAGCTCGGGGTTGTACTTGAGGATCGAGTCGAATACCGACAGGCGCACGAACGGCTCGCCAAAGTGGAACACCTTGTCGCCGTACGGGACGTCGGTGCTGCCCAGCACCAGCTGTGCCAGCTCGCGGAACAGTTCCTCGGTGAGGTCCATGTTGTCGTTGTAGTCGGCATAGGCCTGGTAGAACTCGAGCATGGTGAACTCGGGGTTATGCCGGGTCGAAACGCCTTCGTTACGGAAGTTGCGGTTGATCTCGAAGACCTTCTCGAAACCACCCACCACCAGGCGCTTGAGGTACAGCTCCGGTGCGATGCGCAGGAACATGGCCATGTCCAGGGCGTTGTGGTGGGTTTCGAACGGCTTGGCCGCGGCGCCGCCGGGGATGGTCTGCAGCATCGGCGTTTCGACTTCGAGGAAGTCGCGCTCGATCAGGAACTTGCGGATGTGCGAGATCACCTGCGAGCGAACGCGGAAGGTGTGGCGGGTTTCTTCGTTGACCATCAGGTCGACGTAACGCTGACGGTAGCGCTGTTCGGTGTCGGTCAGGCCGTGGTGCTTGTCGGGCAGCGGGCGCAGCGACTTGGTCAGCAGGCGCACGTTGGTCATTTCGACGTACAGGTCGCCCTTGCCGGAACGGGCCAGGGTGCCTTCGGCGCTGATGATGTCGCCCAGGTCCCAGGTCTTGACGGCGGCCAGGGTTTCTTCTGGCAGGGTCTTGCGGTTGACGTAGACCTGAATACGGCCGGTCATGTCCTGGATGACCATGAACGAGCCACGGTTGAGCATGATGCGCCCGGCAACCTTGACCGGAATCGCTGCAGCTTCCAGTTCTTCCTTGGTCTTGTCGGCGTACTGCTTCTGCAGGTCGTTGCAGTAGCTGTCGCGACGGAAGTCATTGGGGAAGGCATTGCCCTTGGCGCGCTCTGCGGCAAGTTTTTCCTTGCGCAGGGCGATCAGGGCGTTTTCTTCCTGTTGCAGGTCTTGCGGTGCGCTATTGAGGTCGCTCATGTGGTCACATCTTCCATCAGGGAATTCATTGCCCTCGCCCGCAGGCGAGGGTCTTCTCAGCAGGAGTGAAGCTTACAGGCCCTGTTTCAGGCTGGCTTCGAGGTATTCGTCGATGTCGCCGTCGAGCACCTTGTTGCAGTCGCTGCGCTCAACGTTGGTGCGCAGGTCCTTGATCCGCGACGCGTCGAGCACGTACGAGCGGATCTGGTGGCCCCAACCAATGTCCGACTTGCTGTCTTCCAGGGCTTGGGAAGCGGCGCTGCGCTTCTGCATTTCCAGCTCGTACAACTTGGCCCGCAGCATTTTCATGGCGGTGTCTTTGTTGGCGTGCTGGGAGCGTTCGTTCTGGCAGCTGACCACGGTGTTGGTCGGCACGTGGGTGATACGTACCGCCGAGTCGGTGGTGTTGACGTGCTGGCCACCGGCGCCGGAGGAGCGGTAGGTGTCGATGCGCAGGTCGGACGGGTTGATCTCGATCTCGACCTTGTCGTCGATCTCGGGCGATACGAACACGGCCGAGAACGAGGTGTGGCGACGGGCGCCGGAGTCGAACGGGCTCTTGCGCACCAGGCGGTGCACGCCGATTTCGGTACGCAGCCAGCCGAAGGCGTATTCGCCTTTGATGTGCACGGTTGCGCCCTTGATACCGGCGACTTCACCTTCGGACAGTTCCATGATGGTGGCATCGAAGCCGCGCTTGTCCGCCCAGCGCAGGTACATGCGCAACAGGATGTTGGCCCAGTCCTGGGCTTCGGTGCCGCCGGAACCGGCCTGGATGTCCAGGTAGGCGTTGTTCATGTCCATCTCGCCGCTGAACATGCGGCGGAATTCCAGTTTGGCGAGGGAGTCTTCCAGGCGCTGCAGTTCGGCGACCACGTCGTCGACGGTGCCTTCGTCGTTCTCTTCGACGGCCATGTCCAGCAGGTCGCGGCAATCGTTCAGGCCACCGGCGAGTTCATCCAGTGTGCCGACGATGGTTTTCAGCGACGCAAGCTCACGGCCCAGTTCCTGGGCGTACTCGGGCTTGTTCCAGACGCTGGGGTCTTCCAGCTCGCGGTTGACTTCGATCAGGCGGTCATGCTTGTGATCGTAGTCAAAGATACCCCCGAATGGACTGGGAACGCTCGGTGAGGTCCTTGATGGTGTTCAGGATCGGTTGGATTTCCATGGGGGGAGGCTCTCGTGCGAATTCGGTGAAAAGCCTGCGAGTATAACTGAGTCAGACGCGGGGCGGCAGACCCGCCGGGCGGTAGGTTTGGGGGATTTACGATGTGTTGGGCCATAGGCTTTCGGCGCCAGAGAGATCGAGCGCCGCGCGAGCGGCGCTCGATCTCGCCCTCAGGCAATCCCCACCTGATTACGCCCGCTGTTCTTGGCCTGGTACAAGCCCTTGTCCGCCGCCGAAATCAGCTGCCGGCAATGCCCGCCAACCGCCGGCGTCTGCGTCGCCAGGCCAATGCTCACGGTCAACCGCGCATCAGCCGCCGGCGCCGTATGGGCAATACCTAACCCCACCACGGTCTGGCGCAATTTCTCGGCAATCAGCCGCGCGCCACCCGGGGACGTATTGGGCAGCACCAGGGCAAACTCCTCGCCCCCATAGCGCGCCGGCAGGTCAGTCGGCCGCGAACACGAGCCGCGAATCGCTTCGGCCACCTGGCGCAACGCCTCGTCACCCGCCAGGTGGCCGAAATTATCGTTGTAGGCCTTGAAGTAGTCGACGTCGATCATCAGCAACGACAGCTGCTGCTGCTCGCGCATGGCCCGGCGCCACTCCAGCTCCAGGTACTCGTCGAAATGGCGCCGGTTGGAAAGCCCGGTCAGGCCATCGGAATTCATCAGCCGCTGCAGCATCAGGTTGGAATCGAGCAACTGTTGCTGGCTCACGCGCAGGGCGCGGTAGGCTTCGTCACGCTGGAGCAAGGTCAGGTAGGAGCGCGAGTGGTAGCGAATACGCGCCACCAGCTCGATGTTGTCCGGCAACTTGACCAGGTAGTCGTTGGCCCCCGCAGCAAACGCCGCGCTCTTGACCAGCGGGTCTTCCTTGGTCGACAGCACGATGATCGGGATATCCTGGGTGGCGGGGTTGTTGCGGTACTCGCGCACCAGGGTCAGCCCATCCAGGCCCGGCATGATCAGGTCCTGCAGGATGACCGTCGGCTTGATGCGCATGGCCTGCGCCACGGCCTGGTGCGGGTCGGCGCAGAAGTGGAAGTCGATGTTGTCTTCGTGGGCCAGGCCACGACGCACCGCTTCGCCGATCATCGCCTGATCGTCGACCAACAGGACCATCGCCGAGTTTTCATTGGCGGTCGCGAAACCTTCGATCGGTAGATCATTCATCCCTATTCACCTGATCACTGCCGGCCAGGCGGCGTGATTCAATACATATCGTCATTTTGCAAAGAATTCCATCAAGCGCCCGGCTATTCGCTCCAGCGGGCGGATTTCCACCGCCGCGTCGATCGCTGCGGCGGCCTTGGGCATGCCGTACACGGCACTGCTGGCCTGGTCCTGGGCGATGGTCAGGAAACCTTGCTGGCGCATCAGTTTCAGGCCTTGGGCACCATCGCGGCCCATGCCCGTGAGCAGCACACCTACAGCATCGCCGCTCCAGTAGCGCGCCACGCTCTCGAAGAACACATCGATCGAGGGCCGGTAGATTTCGTTGACGGGTTCGGCAGTGTAGGCCAGCTGGCCGTTTTTCAGCAGGCGGATATGGTGGTTGGTGCCCGCCAGCAACACCTGCCCCGGTTGCGGCGGCTCGCCCTCGCAGGCCAGGCGCACCGGCAGGCCTGCCGCGCTGCTGAGCCATTCGGCCATGCCGGCGGCAAACACCTGGTCGACATGCTGGACCAGCACGATGGCCGCCGGAAATGCAGGGGGCAAGCCCTTGAGCAGCACCTCCAGGGCAGCCGGGCCGCCCGCCGACGAGCCGATGGCCACCAGCCCGCGCCGCTGTGACGCTTCGCGCAAGGGCGTGGCAACCGGGCGCGCGGCCGGCGCGCGCTGCTGGCCGATCAGCCAACTGATATTGAGGATCTTGCGCAGCAACGGCGCCGCCGCCTCACGGGCATCGCCCGCCCCCAAGGCCGGGGTATCGACCACATCCAAGGCGCCATGGCCCATGGCCTCGAATACCCGGTGCACGTTCTGTTTGCGGTCGACCGTGACGATCACGATGGCGCAGGGGGTTTCGGCCATGATCCGCCGCGTCGCCTCCACCCCGTCCATCACCGGCATGATCAGGTCCATGAGGATCAGGTCGGGCAACTGCTCGGCGCAGCGCTGCACCGCCTCGGCGCCGTTGCCCGCCACCCAGATCACCTGGTGCGCAGGCTCGAAGGCCAGCGCCCGGCGTAACGCCTCGACCGCCATGGGCATGTCATTGACGATGGCGACCTTCATCCCTGAGCACCTCCGATCAGCTCCACCACAGCATCCAGCAACGCATCGTCGTGGAAACTGGCCTTTGCCAAATAGTAGTCGGCGCCAGCGTCCAGGCCACGCCGTCGGTCTTCCTCACGGTCCTTGTACGACACCACCATCACCGGCAGCGATTGCAAGCGCTGGTCGCGGCGCACCAGGGTGACCAGCTCGATGCCATCCATGCGCGGCATGTCGATATCGGTGATCAACAAGTCGAAGTCGTCGCCGCGCAAGGCGTTCCAGCCGTCCATGCCATCTACCGCCACCGCCACGTCGTAACCGCGGTTGCCCAGCAGCTTGCGCTGCAGCTCGCGCACGGTGAGCGAGTCATCGACCACCAGGATGCGTTTGCGCACTGCACCCCGGGCGCCACTGCTGCCCCGCTCGATGCGCTCCAGGCTGCCGGTACTGAGCAGTTTTTCTACCGAGCGCAGCAGGTCTTCGACGTCGATGATCAACACCACCGAGCCGTCGTCGAGCAAGGCGCCGGACGAGATATCCTGGACCTTACCCAAGCGCGGATCGAGGGGCATCACCACCAGCACCCGCTCACCGATCAAGCGCTCCACGGCAACCCCATAGAGTTGCTCGCGTTCGCGAATAACCACCACCCGCAGGCTGCGCTCATCGTCCTGCCCTGCCGGGCGGTTGAGCAACTGGCTTGCCGCCACCAGGCCGATGTGCCGCCCTTCGTGCCAGAAGTGCTGGCGCCCTTCGATCTGCACGATCTGTTCGGCGGTCACCTCCAGGGTGCGTTCGATATGCGCAAGCGGGAAGGCATACGCTTCGCCGCCCACTTCCACCACCAGGCTGCGCACCACCGAGAGGGTCAGCGGCACCTGCAGGTGGAAGCGGCAGCCCTGCCCCGCCGATTGCGTCAACTCGATCGAGCCGCGCAGCTCGCGGATCATGTGCTGCACGGCATCCAGGCCAACCCCGCGCCCAGACACCTCGGTCACGGTGTCGCGCAGGCTGAAACCGGGCAGGAACAGGAACGTCATCAGCTCCGCCTCGCTCATCCGGGCCACCGTGTCGGCCGGCGACATGGCACGCTCGACGATCGCGCTGCGCAGGCGCTCCAGGTCGATACCGGCGCCATCGTCGATCAGCTCAAGGCTGAGCATGCCGGCCTGGTGCGAGGCGCGCAGGCGAATCACGCCCTCCTGCGCCTTGCCTGCCAGCAGGCGCCGCTCGGGCAGTTCGATGCCGTGGTCGACCGCATTGCGCAGCAGGTGGGTCAGCGGTGCTTCGAGTTTTTCCAGCACATCGCGGTCGACCTGGGTCTTTTCGCCTTCGATGACCAGGCGCACCGGCTTGCCCAGGGAGCGCCCAAGGTCACGGACCATGCGGCTCTGCCCGGCCAGTACGTCAGCGAAAGGCCGCATCCGGCAGGCCAGGGCCGTGTCATAGAGCAACTGCGCGCGCTGGCTGGCCTGCCAGCCGAATTCGTCAAGGTCGGCGGCCTGCTGCTGCAAAATCTGCTGGGTTTCGGCCAACAGGCGCTGGGTCTGGGCCAGGGCTTCGAGCACTTCGCTGCTCTGGCCACTGTCTTCCAGTTGCATGCGCAAACCATCGAGGGCCTGCATGCCTTGGCCATGCATGCGCTTGAGGCGCTGCAAGGTGGCCAGGTAAGGCTTGAGCCGCTGGGTTTCCACCAGCGACTTGCTGGACAGGTCGAGCAAGCTGTTGAGGCGGTCGGCGGTGACCCGCAGCACCCGCTCTGCGCCTTCGCCAGCGCGTTTGCCAGCCTTGCGCCGTGGCACGGGTTCAAGCTCGAATTCCACCTCCATGGCCTCGGGTGCCAGCGGCAAGGGCTCGACGGGCGTGGATTGTACAGGCGCTGCCGGCAATGCCGTTGGCATTGGCACCGGCGCGGCGCCTGGGTCCAGCAGGCTGGCCATCTGCGCGAGGAACACCGGCAGCGTCGCTTGCGCGGCGGTGTCGCCTGGCGTGGCGATGCGCATCAACAGGTCGGTGCCCTGCAGCAACGCATCAATATGCTCGGCGCTCAGCCGCAAGCGGCCTTCCTGGGCAGCCACCAGGCAGTCTTCCATTACATGGGCAACGCTGACGCCAGCGTCTACCCCGACAATGCGCGCGGCCCCCTTCAGGGAGTGGGCCGCGCGCATGCAGGCTTCCAGCTGGTCGGCCTGGGTGGGATTGCGCTCCAGGGCCATCAGGCCGGCGCTGAGTACCTGGGTCTGCGCCTCGGCTTCCAGGCTGAACAGCTCGAGCAACGATGCGTCGCGCATTTGCTCTGGGGTCATGACAGGCTCCGCTGCACGGCAGACAGTAATTGTTGATCGTCCAGCACGCGCACGCTGCGGCCACGCCACTGCAGCACCGCTGCGGTGAAGCGCGTGGTGTCCTGGCCGCTGTCCAGCAACGCCGGGTCAAGCCGATGAATGCCGTCGATCTCTTCGACTGCCATCACCACCGGCCCACCTTCGGCGGCCAGAATCAGCATGCGCGGCATCTCGCGGCCGCTGCGCTGTTGCCCGGCAGTCGGTTGCACCCCCAGCAGGTCAGCCAGCGAAAGGCATGGCACCAACGCGCCACGCACGTTGGCGACGCCTTGTAATACCCGCGAACGCTGGTGCGGTAGCGAATGCACTGCCTGCAAGGGGGCGATCTCTGCCAGGCAGGCGGTCGCCAGGGCCAGCCATTCTTCGCCGAGCCTGAACAACAGCAGGGAGTGGCCGACTGATTGCTCGGCGGCTTGCGCCGCAACGGCCTGGTCATCCTGCAGCAGAGCGTAACGGTCGAGCAGGCGCGTGGCGGCAGCGGCATAGACGTCGCAGTTGCGGCAATGGATGTGCTGCTCCAGCAGCGGGCACTGTTTGTCACCGTGCACGCCGATGCGGTTCCAGCAGTCGTCGATGCGCTCGTCGGCCTGGGCAAGCAGTTGCATCGCGGATTCACCCCTCATCGTTCAGACTCCCGACCGACCCGTGCGGCACGCGCCTGCAAACGCTGCGCACCGGCCAGGTCGCCCTGGGCCGCGAGCAACGCCGCCAGGTGTACCAGGGCCTCGGGGTGCTGCGGTTCGAGGTACAGAGCCTTGCGATAATGGGTAAGCGCCTGGCCGGCATCGCCTTCGGTATCGCTGAGCAACCCCAGCCAGTAGTAAACCTGCGCGGTCGGCGCGAACTGGCTCAAGTAACGCTGGCAAGCGGCGCGCGCCTGCGCACTGGCACCGGCGTTGGCATGCTGGGCAATGCTGGCCAGCAATTCGGCCTCGCTCTCGCCCTTGCTGTCGTGCGCCAGCGACGCCTTGGCAGTGGCCACAAGGGGCCGCAACGGCCGCGTCAGTGACGGGGGCGGGGGCGGGGGCGGGTACACGGGCATGGCCAAAGGCGGCAGCGTGCGCCTGACGGGTGGCGCGGGTGGCACGGCGACCGGCGCGCTGTCGCCCTCCTGGCGCACGTAGGCGAATGACTGCGCAATGCCCAACGGGCGCATCCCCAGCCGCGCCAGCAAGCTGCCTTCGGCAGGCCCGATGAACAGCACGCCCTGCGTGTGAGTCAGGCGCTTGAGCACCTCGAACACGCGCTGCTGGGTGGGCACGTCGAAATAGATCAACAGGTTGCGGCAGAACACGAAATCGTACAGGCCATCGCGGCTGGCCAGTGCCGGATCCAGCACATTGCCTACCTGCAGGCTGACCTGCTGGCGCACCCGGCCCTGCAAGCGGTGGCCGTCATCGAGCGCATCGAAAAAGCGCTCGCGAAAACCCAGGTCGCTGCCGCGAAAGGCATTGCGCCCGTAGACCGCCTGTTCGCCCTTGGCCACCGAAATGGGGCTGATGTCGATGCCATCGATCATGAACGAGCCAGGGCTCATGCCGCCATCCAGCAGCGCCATGGCCAGTGAATAGGGTTCTTCGCCGGTCGAGCACGGCAGGCTGAGCAGCCGCACCGGGCGTGCGCCGGCCAGTTGGGCCAGGCGTTTATGGGCAAGCCCGACCAGGGCCGTGAACGATTCGGGGTAACGGAAGAACCAGGTCTCGGGGACGATGACTGCCTCGATCAAGGCCTGTTGCTCGTCCGCCGATTGCTGCAGGCGCAGCCAGTAATCGTCCAGGTCTGCCGCGTTCACGGCAACGCAGCGCTGGCGCAAGGCGCGCTCGACCATGGACGCCCCCACCGACTCCACATCCAGGCCGATACGCTCGCGCAGGTAGCGGAAGAAACGCTGTTCAGTCATGTCGGCACTCCTTGCCCTGGTGCACCGCTGTGATCGGCAAACACCAGCTCGCGCACGGCGTCCGTCAGCAGGTCATCGACTTCGATCAGTTGCAACAGGCCCAGGTGGTCCTGGCGCACCGGGCCCAGGTAGGGGGCGTCGGCATTGTCCAGGCCATACGGCTGGAAGTCTTCGCGGCGGCAGCGCAAGGTTTCGGTCGCCTGCTCAAGGATCAGCCCGAGTTGCAGGTTGCCCCGGTAACGCACCAGCACCAGACGCGTGCTGGTACGTTGCGCTGCGGCCTGGCCAAAGCTCAGCGCCGACAGGTCGACCACCGGCACCAGCGCGCCGCGGTGCGCGAGAATACCCGCGACCCACGCCGGCGCCTGGGCGATCGGCTTCAGCGGCCGACGCGGCAGCACCTCGACCACCTCGTGCACGTCCAGGGCAAAGCGCTGATCAGCGATGCGAAACAGCAGGTACAACGTGCCCTTGGCGTCGCCCGCCGGCGCGGCGTGGGGTTGCAAGTCGTTCATCGCCGTCAGACTTTGAAACGCGACACGCCGCCGCGCAGGCCTGCCGCCACCTGGCTGAGCTCGTCAATGGCAAAACTGGCCTGGCGCAGCGACTCGACCGTCTGGGTACTGGCATCGCTGAGCTGGGCCAGTGCCTGGTTGATCTGCTCGGCACCGGTGGCCTGGGCCTGCATGCCTTCGTTGACCATCAACACACGCGGCGCCAGGGCCTGCACCTGATGGATGATCTGGCTGAGCTGCTCGCCCACCTGCTGGACCTCGAACATGCCGCGGCGCACTTCTTCGGAAAACTTGTCCATGCCCATCACCCCTGCCGAGACAGCCGACTGGATCTCGCGCACCATCTGCTCGATGTCGTAGGTGGCCACGGCAGTCTGGTCGGCCAGGCGGCGCACTTCGGTGGCCACCACGGCGAAACCACGACCATACTCGCCGGCTTTTTCAGCCTCGATGGCGGCATTGAGCGACAACAGGTTGGTCTGGTCGGCCACCTTGACGATGGTCACTACCATCTGGGTGATATTGCTGGCCTTCTCATTGAGGATGCCGAGCTTGGCATTGACCAGTTCCGCGGCGCCCATCACCTGGTGCATGGTCTCTTCCATGCGCGCCAGGCCTTGCTGGCCGGAGCCGGCCAGGCTCGAAGCCTGATCGGCGGCAGAGGTGACCTCGGTCATGGTGCGTACCAGGTCACGCGAGGTGGCGGCGATTTCCCGCGAGGTGGCGCCGATTTCAGTGGTGGTCGCGGCGGTCTCGGTCGCGGTGGCCTGCTGCTGCTTGGAGGTGGCGGCGATCTCGGTCACCGAGGTGGTCACCTGCACCGATGAACGCTGGGCCTGGGACACCAGGTTGGCCAGCGCCTCGGCCATTTCGTTGAAACCGCTTTCGATGGCGCCGAACTCGTCCTTGCGGTCCAGGCTCAGGCGCATGCTCAGGTCACCCGAGCGCAACCGGTCGAGGGCGTGAACGATACGCTGCATGGGCGCACTGATGGCGCGCATCAGCAGCAACCCGCAGATGCCGGCGGCAACAATTGCCAGCAGCAGCGAAATCATCATGCTGCCCTTGGCCGTGCTCACGGCGCTGACGATGTCGTGGGTGGCAGCTTCGGCCGAGGCCCGGTTGTTCTCGATCACATCGTTCAGGTGCTTGCGGCCATCGACCCAGGCCGGGGTGAGCACCTCGTTGATCAGCCGTTCGGCTTCGACATAATTGCGCTGGCGGTAGGTGTCCAGCACCTGGCCGACGATCTTGATGTAGTTTTCTTCCAACTGCACGAAGCTATCGAAGCGCGTCTGGTCGGCGCGGTCCTGAATGGTCTCCTGGTAGCTGGCCATATGTTGCTTGAGGCGATCCTCGAAGCTCTTGAACAGCTCCAAGTCCGCCGACGTGATTTCGCGATGGTTGGACAAACCCACCAGTTGCTGGCTGGTGACGTAGCTGTCGACCCAGGCACTGCGGATCATCGAGCTGTAGTAGACCCCGGGAATGCTGTCTGTGCCCACTGCCTGCTCGGCACTTTCGATCGCCACCAACCGCGAGTAGGCGGCGACGATCATCAGCAGCATGATGGCGATGATCACGGCGAAACTTGCCAGGATCCGTTGGCGCAACGTCCAGTTCTTCACATTCAGCCCTCAGGAATTCACAACGAGCGGGGAAAATCGCCGAAGTATAGCCCAGGCATCCTACGCTTTTGCGGCTGAAATGCGGGGTATTCAGGCATCCTTGCCTGATGGACAAGCCAAGCCGTGTGCTATTGGCCTGCGCCAAGCCGTACCTGGTGCTCCAGTTCCTGGCGCAAGGCTGGGTCCAGGCGCAACTGGCGGGCCAGTTCGTCCAGGTAGGCACGTTCCATGAAATGCTCCTGGTCGACCATCATCACACTGGCCAGGTACATCTCGGCGGCCATTTCCGGCGTTTGCGCGGCACGCGCCACCTCGGCCGGGTCCAGCGGTTTGTTCAGCTCGGCGTGCAGCCATTGCTGCAGTTCACCGTCCGTGTCCAGGCGGGTGAATTCGCCTTCGATCAAGGCCCGCTCGCGCTCGTCGATATGGCCATCGGACTTGGCCGCTGCCACCAGCGCCCGCAGCACCGCCTGGCTGTGCTGCTCGGCCTGGGCCGGCGGCAGGCGGTCGAGGGTCTGCGGCTCGGGCGCTTGCCCTGCCCCCTGCTGGCGCGCCTGCCAGTTGCCATAGGCCTTGTAGGCCAACACCCCGAGTGCAGCGAGGCCACCGTACGTCAGGGCCTTGCCGCCGTATTTGCGGGCCTTCTTGTTACCCAGCAACAGGCCCAGCGCCCCTGCCCCCAACGCGCCGCCGCCGACACCGGACAACAGGCTGCCGAGGCCGCCGGCGCCCGCGCCTGGCTTGCCTGAGCCCGCTTTGCCGGCCTGGCTGTCGAGCAGTTGCTGGCCAGACTTGAGCAGTTGATCGAGCAGTCCGCGGGTGTTCATTGAAGTGCCTCCAGACGTTGCAAAAGGACAGCCAGATTAAGCCTTGCCCGAGCGATCGCCACGGGGGGATTTGCTTCCGGATGTTGCATTGGCCAGCAAAAAGCCAACTAGACTCGATATCGCCAATACCTCGCACAATCGCACTACGCTTATAACAAGCGTTTCACGGCTTGCTTGATGACTGCCCCGACCAAGATCTCCAATAAGAGGGAACACCATGTCAGCGCACAACACCGCATTGCTCGGCGCCCTGACCGGCGCGTTGCTGGCCAGCGCCAGCCTGCAGGCCGCCGAACCGCTCAAGGCCCTGGGGGCCGGCGAGGGGCGCCTGGATATCGTCGCCTGGCCCGGCTACATCGAGCGCGGTGAAAGCGACAAGGCCTACGATTGGGTCACCGGCTTTGAAAAGGAAACCGGCTGCAAGGTCAGCGTCAAGACGGCCGCCACCTCCGATGAAATGGTCAGCCTGATGACCAAGGGCGGCTACGACCTGGTCACGGCCTCGGGCGATGCGTCGCTGCGGCTGATCGCCGGCAAGCGAGTGCAACCGATCAACACCGCGCTGATCCCCAACTGGAAGAACATCGACCCGCGCCTGCAGAACGGCGGCTGGTACGTGGTCGACAAGCAGGCCTACGGCACCCCGTACCAGTGGGGGCCAAATGTGCTGCTGTACAGCACGCAGGTGTTCAAGCAGGCGCCGACCAGCTGGGGCGTGGTCTTCGAGCCGCAGGACCTGCCCGATGGCAAGCCGAACAAAGGCCGCGTGCAAGCCTACGACGGGCCGATCTACATCGCCGATGCGGCGCTGTACCTGAAGTCGGCCAAGCCGGAACTGGGTATCCAGGACCCCTACGAACTGAACGAGACCCAGTACAAAGCCGTGCTCGAACTGTTGCGCCAGCAACAGCCGTTGATCCACCGCTACTGGCATGACGCCACGGTGCAGATGAGCGATGTGAAGAACGAAGGCGTGGCGGCCTCCAGCTCCTGGGGCTACATGGTCAACGGCCTGAAAGCAGAGAACCAGCCGGTGGCCTCTACCATACCCAAGGAGGGCGCCACGGGCTGGGCCGACACCACCATGTTGCACAGCGAGGCCAAACACCCCAACTGTGCCTACAAGTGGATGGACTGGTCATTGCAACCGAAGGTGCAGGGTGATGTGGCCGCCTGGTTCGGCTCATTGCCAGCGGTGCCGGCGGCCTGCACCGGCAGCGAACTGCTGGGCGCCGAAGGCTGCAAGACCAATGGTTTCGACAACTTCGACAAGATCGCCTTCTGGAAGACGCCGCAGGCGCAGGGCGGCAAGTTCGTGCCTTATAGCCGCTGGACGCAGGACTACATCGCGATCATGGGCGGGCGCTGAGGTCGATTGAGCCTGTACCGGCCTATTCGCGCTGCAGCCCCGCGAAACCGCCGGTACAGGCAACACAGCAACAACTGAGTACCGGCCATGCCCCTAGCAGTCCAGTTCACCCAGGTTTCCCGCACCTTCGGCGAGGTCAAGGCCGTCGACCAGGTCAGCATCGACATCATGGATGGCGAGTTCTTCTCCATGCTCGGCCCCTCCGGGTCGGGCAAGACCACCTGCCTGCGCCTGATCGCAGGCTTCGAGCAACCTGACAACGGTTCGATCCGCATCCATGGCGTCGAAGCCGCCGGGGTGCCGCCCTACCAACGCGACGTCAATACCGTGTTCCAGGACTATGCGCTGTTCCCGCACATGAACGTGCGCGACAACATCGCCTATGGCCTCAAGGTCAAAGGCGTGGCCAAGGCCGAACGACATGCCCGCGCCGACGAGGCCCTGGCGATGGTGGCGCTGGCCGGTTACGGTGCGCGCAAACCGGCGCAGCTGTCCGGCGGCCAGCGCCAGCGCGTCGCCCTCGCCCGCGCCCTGGTCAACCGCCCACGGGTGCTGCTGCTCGACGAGCCGCTGGGGGCGCTGGACTTGAAGCTGCGCGAACAGATGCAGGGCGAACTGAAAAAGCTGCAGCGCCAGCTGGGCATCACCTTCATCTTCGTCACCCACGACCAGACCGAAGCCCTGTCGATGTCCGACCGCGTGGCGGTGTTCAACCGCGGCCGCATCGAACAGGTCGACACCCCGCGCAACCTGTACATGCAGCCGGCTACTACCTTCGTCGCCGAATTCGTCGGCACCTCGAATGTGGTGCGTGGCGAGCTGGCCGAGCAGCTCAACGGCAGCTCCGCGCCGTTTTCCATCCGCCCCGAGCATATCCGCCTGGGCGAACATGCCGCCGACAGCCATGAGGTGCAGGTCAGCGGCCTGCTGCACGATGTGCAGTACCAGGGCAGCGCCACCCGCTTCGAACTGCAACTGGACAGCGGCCAGCTGCTGACGGTGAGCCAGGCCAACGACCGCTGGCAGGCCCACGCGCAAACTTGGCAGGCCGGCCAGCGGGTGCAAGCGCACTGGCCCCGTGAAGCGATGACGGCACTGCTGGAAACCGTACTCGACGAGGGCCGCTGAAATGAACGCGCCCACTGCCAGCCCAGGCCCGTTGCGCCGCTTTGCCAACCTGCTTTACCGGCGGCCCAACCTCTACCTGGCGCTGCTGCTGATCCCGCCGTTGACCTGGTTCGGGGCGATCTACCTGGGCTCGTTGCTGAACCTGCTGTGGCAAGGTTTCTATACCTTCGACGACTTCACCATGGCGGTGACCCCGGACCTGACCCTGGGCAACTTCGCTGCGCTGTTCAACCCGTCGAACTTCGACATCATCCTGCGCACCCTGGGCATGGCCGTGGCGGTGTCGCTGGCCAGCGCGGTACTGGCCTTCCCCATTGCCTATTACATGGCGCGCTACACCAGCGGCAAGACCAAGGCCTTTTTCTACATCGCGGTGATGATGCCGATGTGGGCCAGCTACATCGTCAAGACCTATGCCTGGACCCTGCTGCTGGCCAAGGGCGGCGTGGCCCAGTGGTTCGTCCAGCTACTGCACCTGGATGGCCTGCTGCAGGCGCTGTTGACGGTGCCAGGCATTGGCGGCAGCACCCTGTCGACATCACACCTGGGGCGTTTCATGGTGTTCGTGTACATCTGGCTGCCGTTCATGATCCTGCCGATCCAGGCCTCGCTGGAGCGCCTGCCGCCGTCGTTGCTGCAGGCCTCGGCAGACCTGGGGGCAAGGCCCGGGCAAACCTTCTGGCAGGTGACCCTGCCGCTGTCGACCCCCGGTATTGCCGCAGGCTCGATCTTCACCTTCTCGCTGACCCTGGGCGATTTCATCGTGCCGCAGCTGGTCGGCCCGCCCGGCTACTTCATCGGCAGCATGGTTTACGCCCAGCAAGGGGCGATCGGCAACATGCCAATGGCCGCCGCGTTCACCCTGGTGCCCATCGTGCTGATTGCGCTGTACCTCTCCATCGTCAAGCGCCTGGGGGCATTCGATGCACTCTGAACATGCATCAACGGGTCTGCGCCTGGCGGCCTGGGGCGGGTTGCTGTTCCTGCACTTCCCGATCCTGATCATCGTCCTCTACGCCTTCAACACCGAAGACGCAGCGTTCAGCTTCCCACCCAAGGGGTTCACTCTGAAGTGGTTCACCGTGGCCTTCGCCCGCCCCGACGTGCTCGAAGCCATCAAGCTGTCGCTGCACGTCGCCTGCCTGGCCACGTTGATCGCCCTGGTACTCGGCACCCTGGCCTCGGCGGCGCTGTACCGGCGCAGTTTTTTTGGCAAGGAAGGTATTTCGCTGATGCTGATCCTGCCGATTGCTCTGCCTGGCATCATCACCGGTATCGCCCTGCTCTCGGCGTTCAAGCGTCTGGGCATCGAGCCTGGCCTGTTCACCATCGTGGTCGGCCACGCCACCTTCTGTGTGGTGATCGTCTACAACAACGTCATCGCCCGCCTGCGGCGGACCTCGCAAAGCTTTATCGAGGCCTCGATGGACCTTGGCGCAGATGGCTGGCAGACCTTCCGCTACATCATCCTGCCCAACCTCGGCTCGGCGCTGCTGGCAGGCGGCATGCTGGCCTTCGCGTTGTCGTTCGACGAAATCATCGTTACCACCTTCACCGCCGGGCACGAACGCACGCTGCCGATCTGGTTGCTCAACCAGCTCAGCCGCCCACGCGACGTGCCGGTAACCAACGTGGTCGCCATGCTGGTGATGCTGGTGACCATGCTGCCGATCCTTGGCGCCTATTACCTGACCCGCGGCGGCGAAAGCGTGGCGGGCAGCGGCAAATGACCCTGGAGGAGTCCCTCATGCAAACGCACATGCTGATCAACGGTCGCCTGGTAGCTGGCGACGGGCCGGCCTGGACCGTGCTCAACCCCGCCCAGGGCAGCGCCCTGGCGCAGATCAACGAGGCCACCGAGGCCCAGGTCGACAGCGCCGTGCGTGCCGCCGACCTGGCCTTCGACAGCTGGTCGCAGGCCAGCCCCAAAGACCGTTCCCTGGCCCTGCTGGCGATCGCCGACACCATCGAGCAGCATGGCGAAGAACTGGCCCGGCTCGAATCGCAGAATTGCGGCAAGCCTTTCAGCGCGGCACTGAATGACGAAATACCGGCGATCGCCGATGTCTTCCGTTTTTTTGCCGGCGCAGCGCGCTGCCTGGGCGGCTCGGCGGCCGGCGAGTACCTGCCGGGGCACACATCGATGGTCCGCCGCGACCCGCTGGGCGTGGTCGCCTCGATCGCGCCGTGGAACTACCCGCTGATGATGCTGGCCTGGAAGGTCGCACCGGCACTGGCCGCCGGTAACACGGTGGTGATCAAACCGTCCGAACTGACGCCGCTGACCGCCCTGCGCCTGGGCGAACTGGCCCAGGACCTGCTGCCGCCCGGCGTGCTCAACATTCTCTTCGGCCGCGGCCAGACAGTCGGCACGCCACTGGTTACCCACCCGAAAGTGCGCATGGTGTCACTCACCGGCTCGATCCCTACCGGCGCGCACATCATCAGCGCCACGGCCGACAGCGTGAAGCGCATGCACATGGAGCTGGGCGGCAAAGCGCCGGTGCTGGTGTTCGACGATGCCGACATCGACGCCGCCATCGACGGTATCCGCACGTTCGGCTTCTACAACGCCGGCCAGGACTGCACCGCCGCCTGCCGCCTGTATGTGCAGGACGGTATCTACGAGCAGTTCGTGCAGCGCCTGGGTGACGCCGTCGCAAGCCTCAAGCCCGGTTTGCAGGATGCCGAGGACACCGAGCTGGGGCCACTGATCAGCGCGCAACACCGCGACAAGGTTGCCGGGCTGGTGCAGCGTGCCATTGCCCAGCCGCATATCCGCCTGGTGACCGGCGGCAAGGCGATTGCCGGCGACGGCTTCTTTTTCGAGCCGACCGTACTGGCCGATGCCCTGCAGGATGACGAGATCGTGCGCAACGAAGTGTTTGGGCCTGTGGTGTCGGTCACCCGCTTTACCGACGAGGCCCAGGCGCTGGAATGGGCCAATGACTCCAACTATGGCCTGGCATCATCAGTGTGGACCCGCGACACCGGCCGCGCTCATCGCCTGGCGGCGCGGCTGCAGTATGGCTGCACGTGGGTGAATACCCATTTCATGCTGGTCAGCGAAATGCCCCATGGCGGACAGAAGCATTCGGGGTATGGGAAGGATATGTCGGTGTATGGGCTGGAGGACTACACCTGCGTGCGGCATGTGATGATCAAGCATTGAGACCACCGCGGCGTTAGCAGGAACCTGTGGGAGCGGGCGTGCCCCGCGAAGCAGGCACCGCGAAGGATGGCACGGGCTTCGCCCGTGTTCGCGGGGCAAGCCCGCTCCCACGGGGGTCATTATCAGTCCCGCAAATCCGACTCATGGATAGGGTTGGCCCGGCTGGTAGCCCGTTGATACTGCGCCGGCCAGGTGGCCTTGTTGCCCCCCAGGTCATCATCGGCATGCAGCGGCCAATACGGGTCACGCAACAATTCGCGCGCCAGGAAGATGACATCGGCCTGCCCGGTGCGCAGGATGTGCTCGGCCTGCGCCGGTTCGGTGATCATGCCCACCGTGCCAGTGGCAATCTCGGACTCCTTGCGCACGCGCTCGGCAAAGCGGGTCTGGTAGCCAGGGCCCGTGGGGATCTCGGCGTTGACCGACGTGCCCCCGGACGAGACATCGATCAGGTCCACACCCAGCGCCCGCAGACGACGGGCCAGCTCTACGGTTTCGTCAGGGTTCCAGCCGTCTTCGACCCAGTCGGTCGCCGATACCCGCACGAACACGGGCAGCTCGGCAGGCCAGACATCCCTCACCGCCTGGGTGACTTCGAGGGTCAGGCGGATACGGTTTTCAAAGCAACTGCCATAGTCGTCACGCCGTTGGTTGCTCAGCGGCGAGAGAAACTGATGCAGCAGGTAACCATGCGCCGCATGCACCTCGACCACCTTGAACCCCGCTGTCAGAGCGCGCCGGGCGGCGTCGGCGAACGCCTGCACGATGCCGGCGATCTCCCCTGTCGACAGCTCGTGAGGCACCGCATGTTCAGGGTCGAAGGCGATCTTTGACGGCCCGACCGGCTGCCAGCCGCCCTCTTCGACCTTCACGCTGCCATGCTTGCCCAACCAGGGCCGATGGGTGCTGGCCTTGCGCCCGGCGTGGGCCAGTTGCAGGCCTGGCACGGCGCCCTGGGCGGTGATGAAACGGGTGATGCGCTGCAGTGGGGCTATCTGCTCGTCATTCCACAGGCCGAGGTCTTCGGCGGTGATACGCCCGTCAGGGGTTACCGCTGTGGCTTCGGCAATGATCAGGCCGGCGCCACCGACGGCGCGGCTGCCCAGATGGACAAGGTGCCAGTCGTTGGCCAGGCCATCGATGGCGGAATACTGGCACATCGGCGAGACCGCGATGCGGTTGGGCAGCGTCAGCTGACGCAGGGTGTAAGGCTCGAGCAGCAAGCTCATGAGGGCACCTCCCAAGGACTCCAATGGTGATCCGGCCCGGGCACTCAATTACACGTCCGTGGCCCGGGTCCGGTCTATGTTCAGACTAGACCAGATTGGGTGGGGGGGAGGTTCCATGGGATTTGGGGTGAGGTGAATGAGGCATGGCTTTGGAGGGTATGTGGGGCGGCAATGTGCAGAGCGACAGGTTTGCAGCGCCTATGAGATCGAGCGCTGCGCGGGCGGCGCTCGATTTCCGTTACCCCACAAAAATCAAGGCAAGCACCTTGCCGTCAACGCGGCTCCATGTGGGCAATCATCAGCTGCACACTTTCATTGCCACGAAACTCGTTCACATCCAGCTTGTAGGCCAGCTCCACCCAGCGCACCGTCGGGTTCGGCCACACCTCGCGGTCGACGCCGAAGGCAATGCCATCCAGCCGCACCGAACCGCACTCGCTCTTGAGCACCACCTTCAGGTGCCGCTCACCCACCACACGCTGCTCGACCAGCTGGAACACACCATGGAACAGCGGCTCCGGGAAGTGCTGCCCCCAGGGCCCGGCATGGCGCAAAGCCTTGGCCAGGTCGAGGTGGAACTCCTCCACCGCCAGGCTGCCATCGGACAGCAATCGGCCAGTCAGGTCCTCTTCGCACAGCTGGCGCCGCACTTCTTCGTCGAATGCCTCGGCAAAGGCCGGGAAGTTGCCCTCAGGCAGCGACAACCCCGCCGCCATGGCATGGCCGCCGAACTTGCTGATCAGCTGCGGATGACGCGCCGCCACCGCATCCAGCGCATCGCGAATATGAAAACCGGGTACCGAGCGCGCCGAACCCTTGAGCATGCCGTCGCCAGCATCGGCAAAGGCAATGGTTGGCCGGTGATAGCGCTCCTTCAGGCGCGAAGCGAGAATACCGATCACGCCCTGGTGCCAGTCGGCATCGAACAGGCACAAGCCATACGGCATGGACTCGACCGGCAAATCCTTCAACTGGGCCAGCGCCTCACGCTGCATGCCCTGCTCGATGGACTTGCGGTCCTGGTTGAGGTCGTCCAGCTGCTGGGCCATGTCCTGGGCCAAGGCCGCGTCTTCGCACAGCAGGCACTCGATGCCCAGGCTCATGTCGTCCAGGCGCCCGGCCGCGTTCAAACGCGGGCCAAGGATGAACCCCAGGTCGGTCGAGGTGATGCGCCGGTGGTCACGGCGGGCCACTTCCAGAATCGCCTTGAGCCCCGGCCGTGCGCGGCCGGCACGAATGCGCTCGAGGCCCTGGTGCACCAGAATGCGGTTGTTGGCGTCCAGCGGCACCACGTCGGCGACACTGCCCAGCGCCACCAAGTCGAGCAGCTCGCCGATATTCGGCTGTGCTTGGTTCTGGTAGCGCCCCAGGCTGCGCAGGCGTGCGCGCAAGGCCATGAGCACATAGAAGATCACCCCGACCCCGGCCAACGACTTGCTCGGGAAGTAGCAGCCCGGCTGGTTCGGGTTGATGATCGCATCGGCGTCGGGCAACTGCTCACCCGGCAAGTGGTGATCGGTGACCAGCACCTTGAGCCCCGCTGCCTTGGCTGCCGCCACGCCGTCGACACTGGAGATACCGTTGTCGACAGTGATCAGCAATTGCGGTTGGCGCTGCAGCGCCACCTCGACGATCTCCGGGGTCAGGCCATAGCCAAATTCGAAGCGGTTGGGCACCAGGTAGTCGACGTGGGCCGCGCCCAGCAAGCGCAGGCCCAGCACACCCACGGTACTGGCGGTGGCGCCGTCGGCATCGAAGTCGCCGACGATGAGGATGCGCTGGCGCTGGTCGAGCGCTTCGACCAACAGGTCCACCCCCGCCTCGATGCCTTTGAGCTGCTGGTACGGCAACAGCCGCGCCAGGCTCTTGTCCAGCTCGGCCTCGCTCTGCACGCCGCGGGCGGCATACAGGCGGGTCAACAAGGGTGGCAGGTTACCCAGAAATGGCAGGGTCGACGGCAGGGGGCGAGGTTCGATGCGCATAGGGGCTTCGGCTCAGCCGCGCTCGCCAAGCAGCCACTGCAGCTGCACTTCGTGCTGGCCACGGTCGTCGGTGACGAACACTGTGCCTTCGCTGATCATTACGTCCCACTTGATGCTGCGCGGCATGTCGGTGGCCAGGGTCTCCAGCACCTCTTGCGGCACAGCGGCAATGTTCAGGTTCTTCAGGTTCTTGACCGCAGGCACCACTTTGGTTTCCCACACTCGCAGGCTACCGTAGGCCAGCAGGCTGGTGCGCTCGGTGCGGCGGGAACACCAGGTCAGGCGGTCGGCATCCGGCTGGCCGACTTCGATCCAGTGCAAAACGCGATCGTCCAGGCTCTTTTCCCACAATGCCGGCTCATCGACATCCGACAGACCGCGACCAAACGACAGCTGCTCGTTGTACCAGAGCGCATAAGCCAGTAGACGCACCGCCATACGCTCTTCGGTTTCCGACGGGTGACGAGCAATGGTCTGCTTGACGCTTTCGTACACGTTGCGATCGAGGTCGGTCAGATTCAGTTCGAATTTGTAGGTGGTGGACGGCTGGGCCATGGTCGACGGGCTTCTTGCGCAAAGAAAAGTGACACAGTCTAACCGATCCTGCCCTTCGTTGCGCCGCGGCAGTATCTGCGGCTTCGGAGCTATGATAAAACCACGGCTCTGCCCAGTTGCCACGGATGCCCCATGCCTACGCCCAGCAAACCCCTCGCCGGCCTGAAAGTCATCGAACTCGGGACCCTCATCGCTGGCCCGTTCGCTTCGCGCATCTGTGCCGAGTTCGGCGCCGAGGTGATCAAGGTCGAGTCACCCGATGGCGGCGATCCGCTGCGCAAATGGCGCAAGATGTACGAAGGCACGTCGCTGTGGTGGTTCGTGCAGGCGCGCAACAAACAGTCGCTGACCCTCAACCTCAAGCACCCGGAAGGCCTCGAGATCCTCAAACGCCTGTTGGCCGACGCCGACATCCTGATCGAAAACTTCCGGCCCGGCGTGCTGGAAAAACTCGGCCTGGGCTGGGACGTGCTGCACGCGCTCAACCCGCGCCTGGTCATGGTGCGCCTGTCCGGTTTCGGCCAGACCGGGCCGATGAAAGACCAGCCAGGCTTTGGTGCCGTGGGCGAGTCCATGGGCGGCCTGCGCTACATCACGGGCTTCGATGACCGCCCGCCGGTGCGCACGGGTATTTCCATCGGTGACTCGATTGCCGCCCTGTGGGGAGTGATCGGCGCGTTGATGGCCTTGCGTCACCAGGAAGTCAACGGCGGCCAGGGCCAGGTTGTGGACGTGGCGCTGTACGAGGCGATCTTCGCCATGATGGAAAGCATGGTCCCGGAATTCGACGTCTTTGGTTTCATCCGTGAGCGCACCGGCAATATCATGCCGGGCATCACCCCCTCCTCCATCCATACCAGTGCCGATGGCAAGCATGTGCAGATCGGCGCCAACGGCGATGCGATCTTCAAGCGCTTCATGCAGGCCATCGGCCGCGCCGACCTGGCCGATGACCCCACGCTGGCCACCAACGATGGCCGCGACCTGCGCCGGGACGAGCTGTACGGGGTAATCGACCGCTGGGCCAACAGCCAGCCCCTGGACCAGCTGATGCAGGTGCTCACCACCGCCGAAGTGCCAGCTAGCCGCATCTATTCGGCCGAAGACATGTTCAATGACCCGCAATACCTGGCACGGGAGATGTTTCTGCAGGCACGCCTGCCAGACGGCAAACCCTTCAAGATGCCAGGCATCGTGCCCAAGCTTTCGGAAACGCCCGGTTCCACCGAATGGGTCGGGCCGGCGCTGGGCGAACACACCGAAGCACTGCTCGCTGCCCTGGGCTACGACGCAGCCGCCATCGCCGGCCTGCGCGAAGCAGGCGCGGTCTGACCTCTGCTGCCGCCGATGCGAGTTGCCTGCTGGTTGCGCCCCCTGCTCCTGCTGTGCGGGCTACTGCCCGCACTGGCCATATTGCCCGCCGCGGCCAAGGAGCGTATCTGGTGGCTGGTTCGAGACCTGCCGCCGTTCACCATTTTCGAAGGCCCGGAGAAAGGCCAGGGGGTGGTTGATCGCCTGCTGCCGCAGTTGATCGCGCAGATGCCCGAATACGATCACAGCATCGTCCGGGTCAACCGCGCGCGGGGTATCCAGATGCTTCAGGACGCCAGCAGCTTCACCTGCGACCCGACCCTGCTGTGGACGCCGGAACGCGCCAGGTACGTGCATTTTTCCATGCCGTTACTGGGTGTAATGAGCGGCGGGCTGGTGGTCCGCAAGGAAGACGAGGCACTGCTTGCGCCGTTTCTCACAGGCCACGAAGTCGATCTGCATGGGCTGTTGAACAAGACCACGTTGAAGCTCGGTATCGTCGCCGAGCGCAGCTATGGCACGCAGATCGATGAGGTTCTGCGTCAGCTGCCAGACGCGTCGCTCAGCCGCCACTACGGCAACGATGCCACCGCCAACCAACTGCAGATGCAGCGACTGGGCCGCCTGCACATGGTGATGGGGTACTGGCCAGAGGTGCGTTACCTGATCCAGCAGCAAGGCGGGTCACTGGCGGACTACCAATTCCACCCTGTGCAAGGCGTGGATCCTTACCAGTTTCTGCATGTAGGTTGCTCGAACTCGCCACTGGGGCGCGAGGCCATTACGCACATCGACCAACTGCTGCCCACGCTGCGTCGGGAGACCTTGCCGGGGCTGTATGCACGGTGGCTGGACCCGCAGTTGCAGGAAGACTACCTGGAGCAGAGCAAGCAGTTTTTCAAAAGCGAATAGGCGTTTGCCCATGCCTGCGTGAATCACGCAAAAAAAGAAACCCCGGACGCTGGGGAGGACGCCCGGGGCCAATCGAAAGTCCTTGGAGACTTCCCGGAACAGCCTGCCAACACCGGAGCAAAGCGCTGGCTGGCTACCCTTACTGTGTCTGAAAGCCGGGTCAGGCAAAGGTTCCCTGAGGTTGCTGGCGCTGTTGCAACGCAGCAATGACACAAGGCTGCAATCGCCCTTCGGCAATCTGCAGATCACGGTGCAGACCATCCACCACGTCAATCAGCAGGCGCTGCTCCTGCAATTGGCGCAGGCTTACCGTGCGCTGCAGGGTGATGCCTGCAAGGCTGTCAAATACGGTCAATTGACGATTGCCATTGGCATCAGCGATGCCCAGGTGGGTTTGATATGGGGTCAGGGCTTCGTTGAGCAGTCTGCAGATTCTTTCCATCCGGATCACTCGCTGCGTGGTGGGCTATAGAGAAACTGACCAACAAGCGCAGCGTAAAGTTCGAGACGCTGGCGCTGTTTCAGTGAGCATGCGGTGCAGACGTGACAGTTTGAGTACGCCTGCCCAGGCACTGAAGCGCACGCTGCAGGTGCGTCATGGACAGCGGCCAGGGCAGCTCGGCAATGACCCAAAGCCCCCGTTGTTTGGCCTCCAGGGCAAGATTGTGCTGGTCGGGTGCTGCCTGACCCACGAACATCAAGGCGCGCAACGCAGGCATGCCAGCGAGCCGTTTCAATACGGCATGCCCTGCCTTTGTGGGCATCGCGTGGTCGAGGATCAGCAAGTCAGGGCAGCGGCCAGCGGACAGGCAGGCGCGCAGGTCGACCGCGTCCTCGATGATGCGCACGTCGAATATACCTTGGGCGTTGAAGGCCTGATGCAGAAGAATCTGGTGGGAAGGGCGTGCCTGGTGAATCAGCACGTAAGGCCTGGACATGAGCCGCTCCTGAAGAAGGAAGGACCCGCAAATCTAGGCAAGACGTCGAGCGGTTTAAATAGGAAAAGTCTGAAACAGCGCAAGGAAGCAGCGACAGAGCGAAGCTGCTGCGCAACCCATCGCCGGCTTGCCAGATCGGAAGAG